>JABFSC010000182.1 GCA_013140885.1 Deltaproteobacteria bacterium
CCACCTTGTTGATGAGGTGAAACCCTTCGCCGACGATGAGACGCGACAAGGCACGGTCTTTTTACTGGCGGACCGTGGTCGCCTTACGCTGCCAGTGTGGGTCGATCATGTCGGGTCGGCGGGCACACGCCTCGTTACGGGAGACCTTGTTGAGGTCCAACTCACCGCTCCCGATGCGGCGTTGCTGCCGAATATTGAACCGCCTGAGGTCCAGACTCCGCCATCCCGTGCGCGAAAACGCAAAAGGAGCAATGATGAGTACCCCTGAACCCCTCATCCGCGTCATGGCCTTGCATGCGCTCGCGTACTGCGAGCGCCTCTTTTACTTGGAGGAAGTGGAAGAGATTCGCATCGCCGATGCCGCGGTGTACGCCGGGCGTCGCCTCCATGAGGAACTCGCCGCCGATGAAGGCGAAATCGTGAGCCTCGTGCTGGAAAGCGACACCCTCGGCATTCGCGGTAAAGTCGATTGTCTACGTCGTCGCGATGGCCGGTTAATTCCTTACGAACATAAACGAGGCCGCTCGGCCAAGAATGATGCTGGTCCCCAAGCCTGGCCGAGTGACCGCCTCCAAGCCTGCGCGTATGCCTTGCTGGTCGAAGAGCACGCGGGAACTCCCATTGAGGAGGCGCGGATTCGGTATCATGCCGACAATGTCACGGTTCGTGTTCCCATTGATGCGGACGCACGCGAGACGGTCCGAGCCGCGGTCGCGCGGGCGCGTGAACTCCGACAGTCACTTGATCGTCCTCCGGTAACCGACAATTCCCGGCTCTGCCTCCGTTGCTCGTTAGCCCCGGTCTGTCTGCCCGAAGAGGGGCGGCTGTCTCAACATGAGCCAAAGGAACCGTTGCGCTTGTTTCCGCAAGATCGCGAACGCCAAACCGTGCATGTCACAGCCCACGGCGCGCGTATAGGGAAAGCCGGAGATACCCTGACTATTGTTGATACCGAGGGCAGCAAGCAAGTGTTCCCGATCCGCGCCATTGGCGAAGTGGTCGTGCACGGGAACGCGCAAATCAGCACTCAGGCCATTCATCTCTGTGCCGCGCAAGAAATTGGCGTGCACTGGTTCACTGGCGGAGGCCGCTATGTTGGTGGACTGGCGGCCGGTGCCTCCGCCGTACAACGACGCCTGCGCCAGTTCGAGGCGTTACGCGATCCGGGCGTCGTCTTTCGCCTCGCGCGCCGGCTAGTCTTTGCTCGTGCCGCCGGTCAGCTTGGATTCTTGTTGCGTGCCACACGCGATAAGGATCGTACCGCGTGTGGCATCGACGACGCCGTGCAAGGGATTCGCAACGCGCTTCGTGCGATCGACGAGACAGAAGGCCTCGACTCATTACGCGGCCATGAGGGCGACGCCGCTCGTCACTACTTCGCGGGCTTCCCTGGCCTGCTGCGGGAAGACCTCGACGAGCGGTTCCATTTCGACGGACGCAATCGTCGCCCCCCTCAGGATCGTCTCAACGCGCTGCTGAGCTTTGGGTACGCGCTGCTGTATCGCGACGTCCTGCAAGCCATCATTACGGTGGGGTTGGAACCAGCCTTTGGGTTTTTCCACCGTCCACGCTCGGCGGCGCACCCACTGGCACTGGACGTGATGGAATTATTCAGGGTTCCGCTGTGGGACATGCCGATGATCGCTTCCGTCAACCGGTTGCAATGGGACGCCGAGGCCGACTTCACCTGTGCTGGGAAACAGGTGTGGCTGAGCGACGTTGGCCGCAAAAAAGCAATCGAAGTCTATGAACGGCGAAAGGAAGACCAGTGGAAGCATCCGATTACTGGCTACTCGCTTTCGTATACACGGCTGATTGAGCTGGAAACGCGCTTGCTTGAGAAAGAATGGAGTGGCGAGCCTGGACTCTTCGCGCGAATGCGCTTGAGGTAAATGACATGGCGGAGCAACGGAACTGGTACCTCATCTGCTATGACATCCGTGAACCGAAACGTTGGCGACGATGCTTCAAGCTGCTCAAGGGCTACGGCAAGAGCATGCAGTATTCGATTTTTCGCTGTCGCTTGACCAAGCGCGAACTTGAGCGGCTCCGCTGGGAACTCGAAACCGCGCTTGCGGAGGAAGACAGTCTCTTAATCGTTGGGCTCTGCCCTGGTTGTTCGGAGCGCATCATCGCGCGGAACACTAAGGAGGAGTGGGTGGAAGAACCGCCACGCTTTCACGTCGTGTAGCGTGACCGCGTCCGCGTCGGCAATTCATGCACCGAAGGATGTACGAACGCGAAAGGAAGCAAAATCCCGATAAGTAGCGGAAATGTTTGAGGAAAAAGTGACTGCTACCCGCGAGCAGGTCCTTGAGTACAGAAAGGTAAACGTAATGAAGAGGTTAGACCGGTCAGAAAGGAGCGACCGTGAGGACAATCGAAGTCAGACTACAGGTGCGTGCCAAGGGGGAAGAAAAAAAGAGAGAAACCAGATAGTTATTGCTGGGCGGTGACTACCTCTGTGATGCCGAAAGGCGTTGAGCACGTGACGATGCTCCGCAGTCAAGGGGCGCTATTGCCTCGTGACTACCTCTGTGATGCCGAAAGGCGTTGAGCACCAAAAACGGCTGAACGCTGTGAGTGAGTACCAATGGGTGTGACTACCTCTGTGATGCCGAAAGGCGTTGAGCACATGTGGGAGGTGATCGTCGTCCGCACGCGCGGGAACACCGCGTGACTACCTCTGTGATGCCGAAAGGCGTTGAGCACGGTGTCCCCCTCTGCGTGTGGCTGCTCCTCCTCAAGTGACTACCTCTGTGATGCCGAAAGGCGTTGAGCACCCGCCGCCGCCGTGAAGGAGGCCGCGTTCACCGTGACTACCTCTGTGATGCCGAAAGGCGTTGAGCACGGGACGAAGCCACGTTTCTCTCGATTTGCCGGTCTCTCTGGGTGACTACCTCTGTGATGCCGAAAGGCGTTGAGCACTGGGGGATTGTGCAGAGCCATTGGCGCATGTTCTCCTGACTCAAGACTTTGGCCGGCGCGCCTCTTCTCGTAGCGCACGCAGGAAGTTGACTGGTGTTATCATCCGCACGTCTTGGTAGACCTTCAATATGAGCAAGTCAGGATCACGGGTGACCAGATACCCTACGGATGCGGCAAGGGCACAGGCCACCACGTGATCATCGTTCGGATCGCGCACGACGCCATGAATCCCTGGAAGTGGAACGACCAGAGAAGCCGCGGCTCGCAGCGCCCGGCAGAACCGTGCAGCTTGTTCATCGGTATACGGATACCGCTTTCGTACATGGGGTTGATTCAATAATACGTCCTGGGTTTCCGCGAGAATATGTTCGGACAGCGACAAGGAGAATTCTCGTTGTCGTGCGGCGGCGAGGAGGGAGGCCGCCAGCCCATGCGGTGTCAGAAACGCACTCACCAGCACGCTGGAGTCCAACACCGCGCTAAGCATGAGCTTTAGACTTCTTCGTTTTGCGGTGCGCCTTCACTTGTTTGGCAATCCACTCTTCTTCTTTTTCAGGAGCGAGGTTGAGGTCCGGATGTGTGGCGTGCACTTCCTTCATGACCGCCAAAACTTCATCCCACGCCTTTTTTCGTTCCACGAGGCTCACCGGTTTGAGGAGAATTCCACCCGTCACGGCTTGGGCGTCGAGGTAGTCGCCTTCCGCCAAATTGAACCGCTGGCGCAATTCCACCGGGAGCGTGATTTGCGATGAGCGTAAGATTTTGAGCAGCGCCATAGAGCTATTCCTCCAATGGCCGCATCATAACCAACTATGGTCAATAGTAAATTACAGATTCAGGAGGTTGGTGATTGAGAGCTGACACTCGTCTCGCGGTGGAAACGCTGAAAGTCCGCGTGCTTCATGGGCGGTTCATTTCAAGGAAAAATCACTTGATCCGCCTCACCCTCCCCCTCTCCCAGCCGGGAAAGAGGGAACTTCGGAACTCAGAACTCGCGAACTTCATGCCAATGGTCAGCCGGGAGCGGAAATTGTGGCGCACGCCTTATTTCATCCGCCGAATGATCTCCTTGGCAAACGACTCGATGGTCTCTTGCGGATCGGTCACGGCTTGAATAGCGACCTGCTTGATCCCCGCTTTTTTCATCGCCTGGATGGCGTCCATCACTTCTTCACGCGTTCCCGTCAACGTCGTCGCGCGGATCATCTTCTCCGTTACCAGCGCTTCGTGCTCTTTCTTGAACCCTTGCAGATAGTCGCTATACAGCGTCAAGTGCCGGGTTTCGATGGATTCCTCCGGGACGCGATAGGCCGTCTTGAAGGCAACCAAGTCCTCACGCAGGTCCGCGGGTAAGTCCATCGGATTGGGGCATGACAGCGCGAAGATATTGCTGGATGAGGTGACAAACGGTCCCACGGCCTTTTGCACGCGTGGGGTTTGCAATTTCTCACCAGGCTTCGTCAGATGAAACGTGGTCATGCAAAGGGTGTATATCTTTCTGGGATCGCGCCCGGCACGTTCGGCCCCGATACGCACGTGATTCAGGCAGAAATCGATGAGGCTGGGACTCACGGCGCCAAATAAAATTACCCCATCAGCAATCTCTCCGGCCAGCTCCAGTGTTTTCGGACCGCTCGCGGACACATAGATCGGGACTTTTTTCTTGATGTTGATCGCTCCGCTCTTGGGGTTGAGAAACTTGACCATGCGCCGTCGGTCGCCTTCTTGATATGCCGTGGTTTTTCCCTCCAGGAGGTCTCGACACACGCGGACATGTTCCCGCAGCACATCAAGCCGCGCCGCGGGCATTCCCAGGGTACGCCGAGCCGTGTTGCCCGTGCCGATCCCGAGAATAGTCCGTCCTGGCGCAAGTGCATTGATCGAGGCAATGGAGCAGGCCGTGAGTGGGGCGATCCGCGAGGCGGGGTTCGTCACGCCGGGGCCGAGAAAAATGGTCTTCGTATTGACCGCGCACAGCGCCAACGCCGCATAGACATCGCTCGCCAGCATCTGTGAGTCATACAACCACGCGTGCGTGAACCCCCGCTTTTCCGCCAATGTTACGACCGGATGAATCTGTACCGAGCCAAAAAACACAAACCCGTAGTCCATGACTGCTCCTGGAAAAGTAGCCAGTCGCCAGCATGCTTTCCCTTTTCTCTACTGACGACTGGATGCTGACTCCTGACTACTTCCTCACAATTTTGGAATCACTTGCTCACCAAACCGCCGAATCGCCTCTAGCGTTTTCTGGTGCGACGGGCCGCCTGGCTGGCGGAAGCGAATAATCACATAATCCGGCTGAATCGCTTCCTTCCACTGTTGCAACTGTTCCAGACAATCTCCCGGCGAACCGACGATCAAGCGATCTTGCGCGCATTTGGCGAACGACAAATCCTCTGGTCGTTTCACATCCTTGAGATACTGGTCCGGCACATACGCGCCATATTGGAAGTAGAACCGGTGCGTGTACATGGTCGGCGCGCTTTCCGCTTCCGCGCCTTTCAGGCTGTCGGACACCACGGCATCGCGCATCAGACAGATATACGGCTTGCGCCCCGCTTTCTGGCACGCCGCGCGGTAACGACTCGCGTAATCCTTAATGACCGGCAGTGACTGCACCGGATCGGCGATCCAACCATCGGCCATTTTCGCCGCCCGTCGCAGGCCCGGCGGAGTCCAGGACGCCATCCAAATGGGCGGCCCAGGCTTCTGAAATGGAGTCGGCGTGATGAGGGTGTTTTGATAGTGAAAATGCTTGCCTTGATAGGAGAAGCGTTTACCCGACCAGCTCTGGCGCATGATGTCGAGGGCTTCCTCGGTGCGCGTGGCACGTTCGGCGACGGGAATCTCGAACGCATCAAAATCATGTGGCTGATAGCCCACGCCGACGCTGAGCACCAACCGTCCCTTGGTCGCGAGGTCAATCACCGCGCAGTCTTCCGCGACCCGCACGGGATGATGCAACGGCAACAACAGCACGCAGGTGCCGACTTTGATACGTTGAGTCTTCATCCCGACAAGGCCCGCGACCAGCAACGGGTTCGGCAAATAGCCGTCTTCTTGTTGATGATGCTCGGTGATGAAGCAGCCGTCCCAGCCACTCGCTTCCGCGGCCTGCGCTTCGGCCACGATCTCGTCGAGGACACGAGTCATGTTTGCCCCGGACGGGGGATCTTGCGTACAGGGAAGATAACCAACTGGTAACATTGTGTGAGTCTCCTTTTGGGGGCAAGGGGCATGGGGCATAAAGCGTCAATATGTAAAACGTAACCACCCCTCCCCGTTCCCCTTACGTTTTACGCTTTACGTCTTACGTTTTACGTTGTGAGTTCGGGTCCAGTAAACGGCGGCTTGACCTCCGCCAACGTCAGTACTTTCCAACTCCCGTCCACTTTGCGTATGGTATACCAGTACCGGCCTTGCTCGATCACGGTGTTGTCTTTCTTACAGCGCGCGATGTCCGCCACCAGCAGCCCTAGCGTGCTGCCTAGCGGCCAGGCGCGGAAGGAACCGAGGCTCGTGTGGTCCCAGCCGCGCGCTTGGATCGCCACCATGATCTCTTGATAGAAGCGCTGTTGCTCGGATTCTTTCGTGCGCAGCGTGAGTCCCTGCTCCCCACTGAGCGTGGCGTTGGGATACGAAAACGAACGCAGGTACATGTCCGTGTCTTCACGGTTAAAGCCGTCCAGAAATCCACGGTAAAAGGTCTCCAGCTCCTGGACGATGGTCGGCGCACCCGGCGGCATGGCCATCATCGTGACGATCTTCCACGTGCCACTGTCGCGGCGCAACGTGTAGCCGTAGCGCCCTTGTTCGAGGATGGAGTTGTCCTTCTTGTAGCGCGTAATG
This sequence comes from Deltaproteobacteria bacterium, assembly GCA_013140885.1. Classification (GTDB taxonomy): domain Bacteria; phylum Desulfobacterota; class Binatia; order Bin18; family Bin18; genus JABFSC01. Next base: position 6,781 of record JABFSC010000182.1, read on the forward strand.
TCGGCGGCGATCAGGACAAACGAGTCGGACAGTGGCCACACTTGGAGACGATCAACCCCACTGCGTCCCCACCCGCGTGCGTGCAAGTCGGTCATCGTCTTCTGATGAAAGCGCTGCTGGTCCGCCGCCGTCTTGGTGGTGAGCAGCCCGTGATCGCCGGTGAGCATGGCGTGTGGATAGCAAAAGCAGTTCACGAAACCGTCCGCGTCCTCGCGATTGAACACGTCAATGTAGGCATGATAGGCGGATTCGAGTTCTTGGGTGATGGTGCGCGCGTCAGCCATGAATATCTCCTCGGACCCAGGAAATCAGCGACCATCCCTGGTGTCATCGTGTGATTGTTGCGTGTAGGATGCGGTGGCTGTATCTGAAAATCCCCCCGCGAGCAATCGTCTCGGATACAGGCGACGGCCCAAGCCCGCCGATGAATTTCGCTTCGTCGGCTTTCGTCAGACCGGACATCGTCAGTGATAAGGAGGACCTTCGATGCTACGGAAACACAGTTGGCTCGTTCTTCTACCCTTGTTAGGTTTCGTGCTCATGAGGGCGGTTGCTCCGGCCCCCGGACACGCCTTCGGTGGCCAGCACCTCCCCTTCCATGTTCCCGAATTTCCGCCACTCCTGCGGTTCTCCGGCCTTTTGCTCTCGCCTCCGCCACAGGAGAAGGCGGAGACGAAAGAGGCGGAGGACACGCCCGCGATCAAACCGCTCGCCGTCACTATTGGTCAAGAGAAATGGGACTTCCAACTGCAAGAGGTCAAAGCCCTCAGTGGTGGCCCCAACGGCCCGCTTCTACTGTCTCAGATTTTTCCGCGGCAATTACGGTTTATTGGCCCGGAAAAATTCCTCCACCAGATCGAAGACTCCGCCAAGGCGGGGAAGTTCCTCGTGATCGAGGGCCATCTCTATATGGGCGCTTATAAGTTCCGGGTGACGGGCGTCGGCGATGACGCGGAGAGTGTGGTGCACTAAATGCCTGTTCGCATGCGGCGTGCCACTTGCTTCACTGCGAGTTTCCTACTCTCTAGGAACCAATGAAGTTTGCAGTCGTTGGCCAGATTGCTGAGGTGGAAAGGATCGGGCGCGGCCCTGGAGTAAAGACCCTCACGTACCTGCGCAGGGCATATGGCCAGGGACAATGGCGGAAGCTGAAAGGCAAAGCCACCGTGCGTTTACCGAACGGGGCTTTGCGCAAAGTCGAGCTGCATTGGTACGAAGCGCATGGCATCGGCAAGAGAGACCTTAAAATCAAATACTACTTGGATACGCCATGAAACAGCCAACCAAACCCTTCGCTCTTTGTCTTGATAACACCGACTATGAAGCGTCGCTCGTGCGTGGGAAGGTCTATCGACTCCTGCCTGATGCGCGAGCCGCCAAGGATGATTTTGTCCGCATCATCGACGAAAGTGGCGAGGATTATCTGTATCATAAGAGCCACTTCGTCTTCGTTGATTTTCCGAGCACGGTGAGAAAGAAAATCCTGGCGCTGGAGGGCGTCAGCTAACTTCACGTACCATGTCAGCACGGCTCGCGGTGCGCTGAGTGGTTAGCGACGGCACTGGCTGAAGTGAAAGTGGCCACTAGAGGTAGTGAACTTGAGCGTCGAGATTTTTTGGAAGTGGAGCTGATCGGGATCGAACCGACGACCTCTTGAATGCCATTCAAGCGCTCTCCCAACTGAGCTACAGCCCCACATCGAGAACGGGAGGAAAGATCGGCGAGCCGGGGAATGGTGCCACTTTCCTCCCATCGAGTCAACCGCGCAGCTTACGGCGCGGGGACCGGAGCCGGCTTTAACGCCAAGGCAAAAGGCCCTCGACCTACCCGGATCGGTCGCTCCGTGACCGGCTCGCCATTGACGGTGCTGATCACATCGACATCACGCCCGTCTCCGCTCCGACCGTACCCCGCCACATAGAGCCGTTTTCCCTTGGGAGAGAGGATCACGCCGTCGGGCTCGAAGGCGGTGGTGATACTCGCCACTGACGTGATCGGGCTCACGGTCAAATCGAAGACGCCAACCAGCGACTCTAACACGCTGGAAATATAGGCGCGGGTGCCGTCGGCGGAGATCGCGATCTTCACTGGTTGGAGCCCGAAGGTCACGGGGTCGCCACTCACCACCACGGGATTCGCCGCTATATCCAGAACGGAAAACGAATCGCCGTCGAAATTCACCACGAAGGCGCGCTTGCCATCCGGTGTGACCGCGATGCCGTTGGGTCCTTTTTTCTTCCCTAAATCAACCGTGCTCAGCACCGTATCCGTCGCGGTGTTCACCACCGCGACCGTATTGTCCGAGAAATTCGTGACATACGCCGCTTTCCCGTCTGGCGCGAAGACCACCGATTGCGGCTCCTTGCCCACGGGAATCGTGGCGACCACTTGTTTGGTCACCGTATTCAAGGCGGTGACCGAATTGTCGAGACTATTCACGATATACACTTTCGTGCCATCCGGAGAGACCGCGACCCCTTGGGGCGATTTCCCGACCGGCACGGTCGTTGTCACCGCGTTCGTGGTGGTATCCACGATCGATACCTCATCATCCCTAGCGGCGGTCACATACGCCGTCGCGCCGTCTGGACTGATCGCGATCCCCCGTGGTGAACGCCCAACGGGAATGGTGGCGGTGACTTCATTTTTCGCCGTATCAATGACGGAGACGGAATCGCCCACCACATTGGTCACATACAGTGTGGGTCCTCCCGTGCATGCCTTGGTCTCGAAGAAACACAGAGGAACCGCCTCGAAATCCGGGGTCTCCGGGACCTCCGCGCACGTGAGCGTGCCGCCAGTGAACCCCAGGGTTGTACAGCTTTCGCCACCCAGGGTCGCACCGTCGCATTCCTCACCAGGTTCAATACCGCCATTGCCACACAGCGATTCGGGCACGAAACATTGGCAACTTTGCTGCCACTGAAACCGCGCGGCGATCTCACGCACTTCCGTGCTCCCGCGCGGACGAATGCGAATTTTATCCAGGAACAACGCGAAGCCGCCTTCAATCTCCGCTTTCGCTTGCGAGAGATTGAATTCGTCGAGGAAGGGCACCTCGCCTAACCGCACCACCGTGGTTTCATTCTCGATGATTTTGGAGACACCGTTACTATCGCGGATTTCCACGCCAATTTTATACTTGGCGCTGGGCAGTTGGTTGAAATTGACGACCACAGCGAATCCACTGCGCAGGGCTTGAGGAAAATCCTTATACGCACTGGCGACGTCTTCGCGAGCCGTGCAGCAGGGGAGGGTCTGGATGTTGACGCCATTCACCCGAAGGTGAACGGAGGCGATAGAGACGCCCGTCTTGTTGGAAAACACCCACCCAGACACCAGCCCTTTCCCACCCACGGTCGACGAGGCGAAGTTCGTGGGATTTTCTAACGTCGCGATGATGGTGTCCGCTTCTCCTTCCGCGCGCACGATGCGCCCTACGGTCGCCGGTGGTTGAGGCGCGGCGGCGCTTTGCGCGGAGGTCCCGCTGTTCTCCGCGCGAATCAACGCCAGGGTTTGCGTCTCTGGTTGCCACGCGAGTCGGACCGTCACTTCCTTGTCATCCGTGGCGGCGTCCGCATCTTGCGCGAGCACCTGTTTGATGACGATTTCTTGGCCGTCGAGATTGGCCTCGGCCGCCAGGAGATTCAGACTGTTGAGAAAGGAAAAGCCGCCGACCCGAATCGCGGTGATTTTGCGTTCGATGATGGTTGGCGCGGCCACGTTATCGCGAATTTCCAGCCTGAGCGTGTGATCCCCCGCGGTGAGGTTACTGAAATTCACTCCGCGCCCAAAGCCGCTGCGTAGCGCTTGCGCGCCGTGCGCCTGCGCCACATCGGCCCGTTCGCCACAACAGGCGACCTCGCCAGTATCCGTCCCATCGACAAAGAGTTTCACCGTCACTGTCGTATCGGGGGTCGTCGAGTAGGCCCAGCCCGCGATCAGGCCGATGCCGGTGATCCGCTGTTCATTCGTTGGCGTCTCCCAGTTCGCGACAATCTCCGCGTAACTCGGGGTCCCCCAGAGCAACAGCAGGCAGCCGAGCAGAGTTCGCAGCATCATCTTGTGTATCCAGTTCATATAGTGTTTCCGTCTGTTTGCTTGCTTAGCGGAGGTACCGAATTGTCCATCACTCTGAGTTTTACGCCGGCGCGACCAGCGCCACGACCCGCAGGCCGGCGGCATTCGCGCGCTGGACCACCGTCGTCCGCTCCAAGACCAGGGTTGTGTGAGCTTCAATCGCCAACACCGCCGCTTGCACTTCTTGCATCACGGCGACCGTGTCGGGACCAATCGTGGGCACATCGAAGCGCAGGTCTTGCTGGGGTTTGCTAACTTTGACGATCACCGTCCCCGCGCCGCCCAACGTGCCGCCGCGACGAATCGCCGCGTTCGTCCCTTCGACCCCTTCAACCGCGAGCACGGTGCCACGCTTGACGATGACACTCTGGCCAATATCCCACCGGCCAATCTCTTTCGCGACCGTGAAGCCGAGCCGAATATCGTCCCACTGTTGCGCATCGGGTTCCGTCGTCGTCAGTGGCCCTTCTCCCGGGACCAGCGCCGAGAGCAACTGGGTGGAGTCCACCACGGCTATTCCCTCACTCTCCAACTCGCGCGCCACACCGCGCAGGATCACATCGTCCTTGAGGCTGGACAGGGTGCTAATAAAAGCCATGCCCCGCGCATCCGGCTGAAAATGGGCGAACGCGCCCGCCTTGCTGATGCCGCCCGCCATCACCGCCTGGGTCACGCCAGCCTGGTGAAAGGTGTCGATGATTTTGCCTAATTCGCCGACGCGGACCCACGTGACCGTGGGCACCAGCGTGACGATTTCCTCTGGTGTCTCGCCCGTATGCGCCACCGCGACAATCTCCACGCCTTCGCGTTGGGCCGCTTCGGTCAATAACAAGGGAAATCGTCCGTTTCCGGCAATGAGTCCTAACCGCGGCATCAGTAGAGACCTCTTCGTCTAGAGGAGTTCGCCGTCACCTTCGGGGTCAGCAGTGCCCCGCGGGCGACACAGGCCACGTTGCGAAGCCGCGATGAATTCCACCAGATGTGAAACCGTTGGCGAAGAAGGCGCGTCTTCCCGCACCCGCGCCAACGCCTCTTTGAGGGGCAGACCTTCCGCGAACAGCGTGCGGTAGGCTTTCTTGAGTAACGCGATATCGTCCGCCGACACCCCACGCCGTTTGAGTCCGATCAGATTGAGGCCATGCAGATGCGCGCGATCGCCGGTCGCCGTGCAATACGGAGGGACATCTTGTGAGACCATCGCCCCGCCAGCGAGCAGGGCCGATTCGCCGATCCGCGTGAACTGGTGAATCGCCACCAGGCCTCCCACAGTCACGAAACTTTCCACGGTCACATGCCCGGCCAGCGTCGCCCCATTGGCCAACACCACATGATCGGCGATCCGGCAATCATGCGCCACGTGCGAATAGTTCATAAAC
>JABFSC010000433.1 GCA_013140885.1 Deltaproteobacteria bacterium
TTTGTGAAAATCCCACTCCCTCCGGTTTCACTTCCCTTTGCTTTCTTTCCACGCCCGTGCGGCGACGTTCGCGATCCTGAGAGTCGCGCTCCTCCAAAGATTCGCCCTTATCGTCAGACCTTCTTCTCCGCGGACCTGTATGCTGAATCGGTTGTCGGCCTTCTCTTTCTCACCGGCGGCGGGTCGCCGGTGGCTCATCGGAGTCGCGGCGTTGGTCTTCTCTTTCGGCCTCCTCACCTACATTCAGTTCGCCAGCCCGCATTTGATCGATCACGACGGCTATTACCACATCAAGATGGCGTCGCTGATCCGCACCGAGGGCATCCCGGTGCCCTTCCCCTGGCTGCCGCTCACTATTCTGGATGAGGCTGGCTACACCGATCATCATTTCCTCCAGCATGTCCTGCAGGTGCCCTTCACTTATCTTGGAGACTTGCGCTTAGCCGCGAAATGGGCCGCCATCGGCTCCGGCACGCTCGCTTTCATGGCATTTTTCTGGCTCCTCCAACGGTACGAAGTCCGCTATCCGCTCTTCTGGCTCTTCCTCTTGTTCGCTTCCTCCAATGCCTTTCTCTTTCGCATGAGCATGCCGCGCGGACAGAGCCTCAGTCTCGCGTTGCAATGCCTCGTGGTCTTTTTCCTCCTCACGCGGCACCGCCTCGGCCTCGTCGTCACCTCCGCCGTGTTCGTCTGGGCATACAACGGGTTTCCGCTCCTGGGTCCCCTCACCATTTGCGCGGTCATCGCGCACTTCGTTGTGGACAAGAAAATCGAATACACACTGCTCCTGAGTGTGGGCGTGGGCATTGTTCTCGGTCTCGTCCTCCATCCCTATTTCCCCCGCGATATTGTGTTTCTGTGGAACCATATTGTCCCCAAACTCTTCGCCAGCGAGTTCGCCACGTCCGTGGGCTCCGAATGGTATCCCTACAAATCCTCGGTGCTGCTCCGGAATGCCCCGTTGGCGATTGGGGCGTATCTCACCGCGCTGCTCCTCACCAATCGTGACGAATGGAAACAGGACACCCCACGCCTGTTTTTCTTTCTCGCTTCGACTCTCTATCTCTTGCTCCTCTTCAAGTCGCGCCGCTTCGTCGAATACTTTCCACCATTCGCGATCCTCTTCTTGGCGTTCACCGTCCGTGGTTGGCTTCGCGAACATGACCTCGCGCGAGTGATCCGTACCGAAGCGTGGCTCGGTGGCTTTTTGCTCGTGAGTCTCGCCCTGCTGTGGGTGTTCCAATCGACTATCACCTTGGCGCGCCAGGAAATCGCCGGGTCCCCCGATACCGCGCAATATCAAGGCGGCGCGCACTGGCTCGCGACCAACACGCCAGCGGGAGCGCGAGTCTTTCATACGGACTGGGACGAGTTTCCTATGCTCTTCTACTTCAATACGCACAACACCTATCTGGTCGGACTTGATCCCGATTTCATGCGACTGAAGAACGAGAAGCTGTTTCGCTCTTGGGAGGCGATCACGCGCGGCAAGGTCCGGCAGCCGGAAGATGCGATTCTTAATGACTTTGGCTGTGAATATGTACTGGCCGACAACGACCATCCGGAATTCATCGCGCTGGCCAACAATAATCCGCGCATGCGGAAAATGTACGAAGACCAGCACACCACGGTCTACCGGGTGCTCAAGAACCAACTGTTGATTGATTTGTCGAAGCCGTAAATCAGCGCGCGTCGGTCCGAGGAAATGGGGCTATAGGGAAAACACACCGGGATATGGAGTCACTGCCCATCTTCTTCTTCCCCCTCCGAGGGGGAAGATGAAGATGGGGGTGAAAGCTGGGCTACGGTCCTGGCTGCTCACGTGCGCACCCCCTTCCTGACCTTCCCCCTGGAAGGGGGAAGGAACCTGTAAGCGGCCCCCGTATCTTGGTCGGTTTCCCCTATAGTGCCACCACCTGCGTCAGCACCAACTCCGCCGCCGCTTCGCCACCACGGACACAATCCGCGATTCCCACACCGCGATAGGCATTGCCCGCGAGCGCGAGTCCGGGAAATCGCGCCACTTGTTTTTCCATCGTCTCCACCAAACGAAGATGTCCGACGCGATACTGCGGCATCGACCGCGGATAGCGCGCGATATGCGTAAACAACGGGGCCGCCTGAATACCGAGGAACGTGGCCAGCTCCTGACGCACCGCCTGCTCCATCTCGGCATCATCAAGATTGAACAACTCCGCTTGCAGTGACCCGCCAACAAACGCGCGCACCAAGGCATACCCTTCAGGCGCGCGCCCCGCGTATTTCACACTGGAAAACGAACAGGCGATAATCTTGCGATGCTCAATATCCGGCACCACGAACCCGAACCCATTGAGCGGATGAGGGATCTGGTCGCGACGAAACGCCAGATTGACCGTCGCCGCGGAACTATACTGAATCGTGTCGAGGTGCGCGGCGAGTTGAGGATCAAGCCGCCGCAGCAAAGGCGCGGTCTGGAAAGTCGGCGTCGCGAGAATTACGCCGTCCGCCGCTAAGGTGCTGCCATCGAGACACGTCACCCGCCACTGTCCGTCGTCCGCTCGCTCGATGTGAGACACTGCGCAATGCTGACGAATTTGACCGAGCGACAAACGCGCCGTCAGCGTATCGACCAACGTTTGCATGCCATTGCGCAAGGTGACAAAGAGGCTCCAGCGGGCACCGCTCGCGCTCTTGGCTTCTTGTGGTCGATGACGAGCCGCTTTCCACATCGCCGCGATCACACTGCGATGCTCCCGTTCCATCTGTAAAAACCGAGGCATCGTCGCCGCCAAACTCAGCGAGTCCGGGTCAGCCGTGTAAATCCCACCGATCAGCGGTTGCGCGACACGCTCCAGCACCTCGTGCCCAAAGCGGCGGCGCACGAAAGAGCCCAGGCTTTCATCGTCTTGTTGTGGGCCGCGTGGCAGCACGAGGTCCAATGCCATGCGCAACTTGCCGGACCACGAGAACAAGCGAGAACGGAGTAATGGCCCGAACTTGGTGGGGGCCAGCAACATGAACCCTTCCGGCAGCAGTTCAAGTTTGCCGTTATGCACAACGAAGGTCGCGCGATGCTCATCGCGCGTGCCAATCAGCTCTGGCTCCAACCCGATGCGACGACACAGCGCCAGTGCCCACGGTTTTTCCGAGATAAAGGAGTCTGGCCCCAGTTCAAGCAAAAACCCATCGCGCTGTTCAGTGCCAAGAGTTCCACCGACACGGCCACTGGCTTCGAGCACGGTGAAACGAAGCGGGATTTCCCGCTCGCGACTGAGTTCTTGCAAACGATGGGCGGCGGCGAGACCAGCGATGCCACCGCCGACGATCACGACATGAGGAGGTTGAGTTTGCGGATTCGCCATCGTCACCGTCCTTCATGTCCTTTCATATTTTTGACTTTTGCCTTTTGCGTTTTGCCTTTTGACTTTTCCGAAAGATCAGCCCACGACCTCACGCACCACAGAAGCCATCATTCGCACAAAGGTCAGATGATCGTTGACGGTCTTCGCGCGCACCAGGTTCACCCCGCACGCCACGGCGATGCGAGTGGCTTCGGTATCGAGATCATAGAGGACTTCGATATGGTCACAGACAAAGCCAATCGGCACCACCACCACATCACGCACCCCGTCGGCGGCCAAGCGTGGAAGCGCCGCGCCAATGTCAGGCTCCAACCACGGCGTGCGCGGATCTCCACTGCGACTTTGATACACAACCGACCAGCGCGCATGTCCAAGGTGCTCGGCCACCAACCGAGCACCTTCACGAATCTGCTCGACATAACGTGGCGTGCCGGGCATCGCCAACGGTACGCTATGGGCGGTGAACAAAAGCGTGGCGTGAGCTCGTCGGTCAGGCGGAAGCTGCGCGAACGCGTGCTGAGTCAGCTCCACTTGCACTGCGATAAACCGCGGATGCGCATGCCACTCCGGGAGATAGTCAATCACTGGAGCGCTTGGTCCAAGCTGCTCGCGCGCGGCGGCAATGTTCTCCTGGTATCGCTCCCATCCGGCTTCGCTTTGTTGGGCGGAAAGAATAAAGCCAAGGGCGCGTTTCACACCATCCCGCGACATCTGTTCCAGCGTCTCGTGAAAATAGGGATGCCAGTTGCGCATGCCGACATAGACCGGCAGGCGTGGCCCTTCCTGTGCGAGAAGCGCTTGCAACGCCGCGGCTTGTCGGAAAGTGATCTCGTTCAACGGCGAGTGACCGTTGAACAACTCATAGTGATGGACCACTTCTTCGAGTCGTTGTGGAGGAACGGGACGCCCTTTCAAGACATTAGCCAGAAACGGACGCACATCGTCCATCTTGTCTGGACCACCGAAGGCGATAAGGAGAATAGCGTCGATCATAACGGGGAGAGTTGAGAGTTGAGAGTTATCAAGGAATCTTTTCTTCCTCTTCATTTTCAACTTTCAACTCTTCACTGCCCTCATGCACCATGTTCACCAACGCTACCACATTCTCCACCGGCGTCTGTGGCAAGATGCCGTGGCCGAGGTTGAAAATGTGGCCTACTCGTCCGCCTGCTTCGTGAAGCACACGTTTGACTTGCTTGCGCAACTCGTCACGTGGCGCAAAGAGCGTCACGGGGTCGAGATTCCCTTGCACGGCGCGGTCATGGCCAATGCGCCGCCATGCGGTATCAAGATCAATCCGCCAATCCACACCAATCACATCCCCACCAGCTTCGGTCAGCAGTTCCAATAACCCGGAGGTATCCGTGCCAAAGTGAATCACCGGCACCCCCGGTGTGATGCCCGCAAACAAGGATTGCATGTGCGGCAGAATGAACGCGCGGTAATCCGCCGGAGAAAGACAGCCAATCCACGAATCAAAAAACTGAATCGCTTGCGCGCCGGCGGCGATCTGCCCATTCACGTAAGCCGTGATGTTGCGCACCAGCAGTTCCATCAACGCGCGCCAGACCCCAGCGTCTTGGTACATGAGCCGTTTGGTCTCGATATAGTTGCGCGAACTGCCCCCTTCGATCAGATAGGACGCCACGGTAAACGGCGCGCCAGAGAACCCAATTAGCGGAATATGCGCGGGGAGACCTGCTCGCGCCTTGCGCACCGCCTCGAACACAAACGGCACGGTCTCGGCGGGAGGACTCTCCACCAGTCGGTCCACATCGGCACCAGAACGGACCGGACGATGGATCACCGGGCCATCCCCTTTGGAGAATTCTAGACCGACCCCCATCGGTTCGAGGATCAACAGAATATCGGCGAACAGAATCGCCGCATCAACACCGAGGCGCTCGACTGCTTCGACGGTGACCTGAGCGGCGAGGTCGGGGGTTTTACACAATGTGAGAAACGGAACCCGCTCCCGTAGTGCCCGATACTCTGGCATATAGCGCCCAGCTTGACGCATCAGCCAAACGGGAGTGTAGGCAGTCTTTTCGCGACGACACGCTTGCAAGAATACTGAATTTCGCATTGGCCGGAACCTTAGCATGATGCCGCTGATGCCGTTAGGGCAGGAAGGTGACAACTTCGTTCGATCATCGGGGGGAATGAGGGAGGGGCGAAAAATCTTTCACCCCTACTCCCACATCAGTCTCCGGGTAGCCTGGATGAAGCGGAGCGGAATCCAGGTTCCGCGCGGGACACCCCGGATTCCTCTCCGCTCCATCCGGGCTACAGGGGAGAATCTTCTCCGGCAATCGCCTTTTGTGCTCGGCGAAACTTATCAAAACACCTACGCCCCCGGTGCGGTCGACACGATCATGGTAGACATCCCGCTAAAGATGCCACCCGGCGCGTGGCAAATCGCCACTTCCGCGTCCTTCACTTGCCGCTCGCCACATTCACCTCGAACCTGCCGCACGGCTTCAATGATGATGAACATGCCGTACATGCCGGTATGCGCGTAGGACAGCCCGCCACCATTAGTGTTCATCGGGAAATCGCCACCCGGCGCGGTGCGCTGACCAGAGACAAAAGCGCCTCCCTCCCCTTTTTTGCAGAAGCCCAAATCTTCCAACGCCAGAATCGGCACGATGGTGAACGCATCGTAGAACATCGCCACATCAATATCTTTATGCGTCACGCCCGCCATCGCGAACGCTTGCTTGCCTGACATCACCCCTCCAGTCGCCGTGGTGAAGTCGGGCATCTGGTTGACCGAGCAATGCGCTGTGCCTTCGCCGGTACCAAGAATGTAGACCGGTTTCTTCTTGAGGTCTTTCGCCCGCTCCGCCGACGTGACGATACACGCGCCCCCACCATCCGTCACAAGACAACAGTCCAGCACGTGGAACGGCCACGAGATGATCGGCGATTTCATCACATCCGCGACCGACAGGGGACCACGCTGATTGGCCTTGGGATTGAGTCGTGCCCACGCCCGCGTCGCCACCGCGACTTCCGCCAGTTGTTCCTGCGTCGTACCAAACTCGTGCATGTGCCGCGTCGCGACAAACCCGTACCCCGTAAACGGCGCGATGATGCCGTAAGGAATCTCGAACTGCCACAGCAGCGAATCCTTCGGCGAACTCAGCGACGGCATCGCCACGCGCGAGCGGCCCGACTCTCCGTGGGTCACCAGCGCCACTTCGCACAATCCCGCATTGATCGCCGCCATCGCGTGCTGCACATGCAGGAGAAATGAACAGCCACCCACCATCGTCCCGTCGATATAGCGAGGGCGAATCCCAAGATATTCCGCGGTTTCCGTGGCGAACAAGCGACCGGCGCTGAAGATGCCGTCAATATCATTCTTCGTGAGTCCCGCGTCCGCGATGGCGTTGCGCGCGGCTTCCGCGTGCAGTTGCAGGGCGGATGTATGCGGGAGCGTGCCCAACTCGTCGGATTCCGCCACGCCGACAAGCGCGAATTTTCCAGATAGGTCCCTGAAATCAGCCATGATTCGTATCCTCTCTCTTCCTCGAACAGCCTGTGAGTGAGTCGCGCTTACGCGACTGGACGAAACTTCGGTAACGCGATGGTGTCGGTCAGGTCATCGAAGACGACCTCCACGGCCATGTCGCAACGCACATTCTTCGGGTCGGGATCGACACCGACGATATTGGTGGCGATCCGTGGCCCTTCGTCCAGCTCGACAATGGCGACAATAAACGGACCAGTGATACCCATCACGGCGCGCTGGGGAATCGAAAAGGTGTGGACTTTGCCTTTGCCGCTCGCCTTGATCCACTCCAGGTCCGTGGACCAGCAGAACGGGCAGAGCCCACGGGGATAAAAATGAAATTTCCCACAGCCACGGCAGCGTGGAAGCATGAGTTCATGTCGTTTGGCCCCATCCCAAAAGGGTTGGGTTTCCGGGGTCGGGGTCGGCGCAAGGTGTGTGAGCGCGGCCATACTCGGTCCTCCTTATAAGTCGAACGATTGGCCACACCCTGTATGCAGTCGCGTGCGGGGTGTCAACCGACATACCGACATGACGCGAAAAGAAGCGCGAGGTGAATATGGAGCGCGCAGTGCATAAGGGTTTCTTACTCGCGGCTACGAAGGGGGCCACTACCAAGTAGAGTCTGGCGGTAGCCCGAGAGCGCCGGACGCTCGCAGAGACGATGCCGTGTCAACGGTGCGGCTATTCTCTCCCCGTCTTCGCGCGGTCGCCCCTGGCAATGCGCCGACTCACAGCACGAGACGCTGGTGATTCCACCACGCCAGGTCCGAAAACGCGCGCAAGTCCAGTTCGTGGGTCCACGCGGAGCGATGCTGCTGCGCGAGATGATAATAGGTGTTCGCGATCTCGGCGGGCAGCATCAATCCATCTTTCTCCAGGCCCTTGCGTTCGCGTAGCTCCTGAAAGCGGACCGGGCCGAGCATCTTCCCGATCGTATCCGGCGCATCGACGACGCCGTCAACGACGATGTGGGCGACGTGGATGCCCTGGGAAGCGAACTGCGCATTGAGCGTCTGGCAGAGCATGCGACGGCCACCCATCGCCGCCGCGTGCGAGTGCTGTCCCGCGTTGCCACGCATCGCCGCGGTGGCGGAGGTGACGAGCAGAGTGCCCTTCCCTCGTTGCACCATGCGCGGAAAGAGTGTCACGGCCAGGCGGAAGAGGCCGAACGTAGCGATCCGCCAGCCCATCTCGAATGCCTTGAGAGAGGTGTCCGCGAGCGCCCGATCGCCGATCTGCGCGCCGAGGTTGTAGATGGCGACCTCGATTGGTCCAACGTCCGCCTCAATGGTCTCGACGAGTCGCTCAATGCTGTGCTCCTCGACGGCGTTGAGGAGGAAGCCCGTCGCCGAGCCGCCCTCGGTGACAATTTCGCCAACCAGTCGATCAAGACCTTCCTTATCGGTCCGCCGCGCGAGGCAGGCGTGGAAGCCCTCGCGGGCAAAGCGTTTCGCGGTGTGGCCGCCGATGCCAGCACCGGCGCCGATCACAAGACACACAGGTTTCGTCATGTTGTGCTCCTCCTAAAATGTTGGTTAATGACGTACTATGGAAACGGTTGTGTGTAGCCAATCGCCCATGTCCCGCTCCTTTTGCCCGCAGGTCACGACAAAGACAACACCCAAGGGCACGGAAGCACATGCGCGAGTGAATCGCATGATGGATTGTGAAGATTGTGGTACAGTCGCGCTCCGGGTCGGGAGTGACCACCGCCCGGATTTCGTATTGAAAGGAGATGCGCATGCAATGGCTGATTCCGGTGGCGATGGGACTATGGGCGATCTGGTCGTGGCTACAAGAACAGGAGCAGGCGCGAGCGCTTGAACGTGTCCGGTTGACAGCGCTCTACGTCAACCCGTTTTTGTCGGCCTGTGAGGACTTGCAGAGTCGCATCTATCACATTCTGGAGCGTGAGGGGCTGCGCATTCTGCAAGCGCGCTATCCGGACGGGACGTATGCCGAGGAGACTTTCTATCTCATCGCCCGGTATTTCGGCTGGGCGGTGGTCTTGCAGCGCTACAGCCCCTACTCGCAAGACCCGGAGGTCATTCGACTGGTGGAAGCGGTGCGCGATGCCTTCGCAACCACGGACGCCAAGTCCCCGGTGGGGCCGTTCAACTTCTTCCACCCGGAACAGAAAGCCCTGGGCAAGCTCGTGATGAACAGGATGGAGGGTCAGCACGGGATCGAATTCGACACGATCTCGTCCTACGAATTCGCGGCCCGTCTCGCGACGCCTCCACTATCCGACAGTCAATCGGTGCGACAGAGCCTTGAGGCATTGCGCACGGCCAGGGGAGCGGACAGTTTGCAGGGGTGGCAGCGGCTGGAGAAAGCGCAGCACTATCTCGTGGACTTGCTCCAGTATCTCGAAGGCAAGGAAGGCTATCGGCTCTTCGCGGGCGCGCGCGAGAAATGTTCGCGGTTGGAAAAGGCCGCTGAGAACGAATTGCCTTCCGCCCCGTTTTGCTTTAACTGAAAGTGCCCGCTGACCACTATTCGTAACGAAAGGAACTCGCCATGTCCGAACCCTGGACTCATCACACCACGCGCGTCAACGGTTTTCTCATGCACTACGTCATCGCCGGCTCTGGCTATCCGCTTATGTTGCTCCACGGCTGGCCGCAGAGCTGGTACGAGTGGAGGCACATCATTCCCGCCCTGACCGACCGCTTTACCGTGATCGCCCCCGACCTGCGCGGGCTGGGCGATTCGGAGCGCCCGATGACGGGTTACGATAAACGCACCCTCGCCTCGGATGTTTACGAGCTGGTGAAATCTCTAGGCTTCAGCAAAATCGGCCTCACCGGCCACGACTGGGGCGGTGCGGTCGCCTATTACCTCGCCTACGACCACCCGGAGATGGTCGAGCGCCTGATGATTCTCGACATGATCCCCGGCCTCGGACGGACCGGCGACAAAATGGACATTCGCGCCGCCCGCCGGCTCTGGCATGTCTTCTTTCATGGCGGCATCCCCGATCTCGCCGAAAAGTTGGTGAGCGCCAATATCAAAGGGTATCTGTCCTACTTCTACTCATCATCCGCCTACAACTACAGCCCAGCGGTCTTCAGCGAGGCGGACATTGAGGAATATGTCCGGGCCTACTCCCAACCCGGCGCGTTGCGCGCGGGGTTTCAATACTATCGCGCGGGACTCCAAGAAGACCTCGACAATCTGGCGGGTTGCACGCGCAAACTGCCGATGCCGGTCCGCGCGTGGGGAGGCGAGTCGTTTCTGGGCGACATCGTGCCCGCGTGGCAAGCGGTCACCGAGACCACCGTGCAAGGGGGCGAGGTCAAGCAATGCGGCCATTTCGTGGCCGAGGAGAAGCCGGAGTTTGTCATCGCGCAGGCGCGGGAGTTTTTCGGGCCGTTAGGATAAGAGAGGACTTTGGCTGTCACTCCAAACTCCAGCCGCGAAGGTCCGCTGTCAAATACGGGAAGCGCATGGGGCAGTCTCTTGCTCATCGGCGGCAGCCAAGGCGTCCGCGAGCACTTGTGCGGCTCCGTATGAATCGTAAGGGGTTGGCAGATTGTAGACTTTGCCACTCTGCAACAGCGCACTAGCGTCATTCCCGCCAATATCTTCCGCCAGGAGGCGCATCAGTATCAGCTTCTCCGCCGCGGTTAATTGACGAACAACTGGAAGTACCTCAGCTAAAGTCATGGGGCATTCCTCCTGGAGAGTGACTACAAGAAGGACGACGTGCGCGGAAGAGGGGAACCTCCAGCTACTCCACCTCAAACGACTGTCACCCCACCGGTACGGTATCAAGCACTCGGCCCCTGACACTTAAAACTCACTCCCTTCCTGCCAGTGCCCTGAAGGGGCAACCCATGCCAGCCTGGGGCATCGCCCCAGGTTCATGGCCCCATTGGCGCCCGCGCCCTGAAGGGGCAGCCCAACCCGTCGCCAGTGGCGGGCGCGCGGACGGTGGCATTCTGACGGAGCGGACGCCCCTTCAGGGGTGGATGCGTTTGGTGATCCCACACCGCAGCCCAGGGCGTCTCCGGGTTCCCCATTTTTGCCTTTTACCCTTTGCCTTTTGCCTTTTGCTTTGCCGTCGCTTCCCCTCACTCCACCACAAACTCCTGCAACTCCACCGGCGTCGCCCCCAACTCGAACGCCCCGATGTCGCAGGCGGCACCAGCCGGGCGATTGAACCCGCCCCAGCGTTGGTCCATCGCGGGTAGAGGACAAGTGTTGACCGTCACCGTGTTCACCGCCGGACTGGTATTCTGTAGTGCAAACGTCTGGGTCGGCCCGCCATTATTGGCCAACGCATTGAGCAGAGGATCGGTGTTGTTGCGGTCATTCAAGGGGATCGACGTGGCAACACACGACCCATCACTACTGATATTGTCCCCTTGTGAGGTGAGCCCGGTTCCCCTACAGTTATCACCACTCGGGCTATTGGCAATGATCGTTCCGCGCACATTCACCGTCGCCGGGCCGACGTTGTAGATGCCGCCGCCGAGGTCGGAAGCGCTATTGCCACTGAAGGTGCTGTTGCTCACCGTCACCGTGCCGAAGCTGTTGAAGATGCCGCCGCCGTCGCTGTCAGCGCTATTGCCACTGAAGGTGCTGTTGCTCACCGCCACCGTGCCGGCTGGACCGTTGAAGATACCGCCGCCTTCGAAGGTAGCGCTATTGCCACTGAAGGTGCTGTTGCTCACCGTCACCGTGCCGGCGTTGGAGATGCCGCCGCCGAAGTCGCCGCTGCCATTTCGTATCGTCAGGCCGCTGATATTGACCGTCACGTCAGCAGTCACCGCCATCACTCGGACAGTACCGCCGCCACTAATCGCCAGTTGATTCGCGCCCGGCCCGGTAATGGTCAGATTCTTGTTTAGCGTGAGTTGCGAAGCCAAGGTGATGGTGGGCAGCGACACGTTGAAATCTATGGTATCGCCCGATGCCGCATCCGCGATGGCCTGCCGCAGCGTGCAGGTCGCGCCGGGACAAGTCCCTCCGCTATCCGCCGTACTTATGACCGTAATCGTCGCGGCCCACGCCGGGGCACTGCCTACGCTCAGCCACAGGACCACAAGCGCTCCGGCCCACCGATGCTGCTTCCGTTGTCCCTTCATACTGGTTCTCCTTGTCAGTATTGTGTTGTGTTGAAGGAAATTGGGGACAGGTTTCACAATCACGTATGATGCGTTCATGCAAGACCGATAGCGGTTCCCATACGAGTGAAGAGACTATCGTCGGTCCCCCTCACCCTAACCCTCTCCCATCCGGGCAATGGCATTAAGTTAAGGGGTCTAGAGAGCGGGCTCAAGAAGGGCTAAGTAAGGGAAATGCTGAGAAAAAAAACGAATACATCATTGCGCGGATCAAGCGGGAATTAAACTCGAGTGAGGTAC
>JABFSC010000161.1 GCA_013140885.1 Deltaproteobacteria bacterium
GGTACTCGTTCGATGGCAAAAGGTCCCTGAGAACTACGAGGCGATTCTCCACTTCGCCGCTGGCATCCTCTGCTTTAAGCGCAGCAAACGGAGATCGAGAAAATAGGATTTTTCGGATAGGCTCTTAGGAACAACAGGAAAAAGGAGGGATCGTTATGGTAACCAAAGGTGTGTCTCACATTGCGATTGGCGTCCGCGACATGGACAAGTCGTTACGCTTTTACCGCGACCAACTCGGCTTTCAGGTGGTCCGCGATGAAGTGCAGAAAACCGCGGGGACGGTATTGCCCGCCGTCTACAAGGATGCCCATGCGCAACGGCGGGTGGCGACCTTGTATTGGAAACGTGGCAAGGAAGAAGCGTTTCTTGTCCTCTCGGAACATAACGACAAACCGGTCAGCGGCGAGGCGATCAAACTCGATCAGATTGGCATTCATCACTTCGCGTTTTGGGTGGACAATCTCCCCAAGGTCTATGAGGAACTGAAAGCCAAGGGCATTGAGTTCATTGTCCCACCCACGGTGACGAAAACCCCGGACGGAAATTTCAACAGTGCCTTTATCGCCGACCCGGATGGAATTCTCGTGCAGTTGGATGAGCTGGTGGCATAGGTGTGAGGCTGAAGAGGGAAAGAAACCCCTTCAGCCTTCAACCCTGTGCCTCGCTTCGGAGGTTTCACAATGGCAGCACCATACACACTCACCCTCACCGCCGCCGCTGAACACATCCGCACTCGTCAGTTGTCTCCGGTTGATCTTGTCCGTTCCTGTTTGCAACGCATTGACCAACTTGAGCCCCGCGTCCAAGCCTGGGTGACGGTGGATCGTGATGGCGCGCTGGCGGCGGCTCGTCGGTGCGAGGACGAGATCCAGCGCGGCCAGTATCGGGGACCGCTGCATGGGATTCCCATTGGTCTCAAGGACATCTTTTACACGGCTGGCTTGAAGACGACGGCGGGGTCTCCGATTCACGCGGATTTTGTGCCCGATTTCGATGCTGGCGCGGTTCGCCGCTTGCGAGAAGCCGGAGCGATTATTCTCGGCAAAGCGCAGACCACCGAGTTCGCCGCTCTCGCGCCTGCGCCCACGCACAATCCGTGGAATTTGGAGCATACCCCTGGTGGATCGAGCAGTGGATCCGCTGCGGCGGTAGCGGCCGCGATGTGTCCGGGGGCTCTGGGGTCACAGACGTATGGTTCGACGATTCGGCCCGCCGCGTACTGTGGCTGTGTCGGGTTGAAGCCGACCTATGGACGCATCAGCGCGTCTGGCATTTTCGCGCTCGCTTGGAGTCTCGATCATGTTGGCCTCTTCGCTCGCACGGTCAGTGATGTCGCGCTCTTGTTGCAAAGTCTGGCGGGCGACGACCCCGATGATCCGGCATGTGAGGCAGTGCCGGTGCCGGACTACACGCAAGCGCTTCGCGATCCCACCCCGCCGCGACTTGGCTTGGTGCGCGAGTTCTTCCTGGAAAAAGCCGAGGAGGAAACACGAAAGCATGTCGAAGCCGTGGCTGAACGTTTTGCACGGGCTGGTGCCGAGATTGTCGAAGTCCGGTTGCCGGACAGTTTCGCCGGGGAGATCGATGCCCATTTCGCCATGTTGCAGGCCGAGACGGCGACCACGCATCGGGACTCTTATGCGCAACACGCGACACGCTACAGCCCGCAGATGCAAGACTTGATCGAGAAGGGACGGAAAATCTCGGCGACCCGGTATATCGAACTCCGACGCCACCAGCAGCGCTTTCGGCACGACATGAATGCGCTCTGTCGCACGGTCGATGCGCTCTTCACCCCTTCAACCCCGGCTCCCGCGCCGCGTGGGTTGAACTCAACCGGCGATCCTTCATTCAATGGCCCAGCGAGTTTTAGTGGGATTCCGAGTCTTGGACTGCCGTCGTGGGTCAGCGCGAGTGGCTTGCCACTGGGCGTGCAGCTTATGAGTGGGGCGTTTACGGAAGATCGGTTATTGGCGACGGGCAAGTGGTGTGAGGCGGTGTTGGATTTTCAGCGGGTGCCATCGCTGATGTAGCAACCAAAAGAAAAAAGCGGAGAACGGGATTCCCGTTGCTCCGCTTCTTTCTTCAGGAGGAGATACTCCTGGGAGTGCACTCACTGAGTGTGTGCATTATCTGACGCGAATCGCGGTGTAGGTGGCATTGTTCCCTTCGTATCCTTCCGCGATGGCTCCTGTGGAATCGATAATCGCCCCCAACCAGTAGGTGGCGCCACTGATCAGCGTGCTCGGGATCACCAAAGTTCTGGTGGTGGTCAGCACGGAATCTCGGTACAGGGTATAGGCGGTTGAACCGAGGAAGGTATCACCGGTGGAGATGGTGTCGTTGGTGGAGAGATAGTACCCAACCGTAGGAACCAAGGGGCTGGTTCTCCCCATGTTTTCGAGGCTCATTTCCAAGAGCACCGTCTGTCCTTTGCTGACATAATACGTCCGCTCCGTTGTCCCGACGCGGGCGAGTTCTATGCCGGATGTGTTGAGTATGCGGGTGCGATCATGAGTACTATACTCCCCGCTCGCTCCAACCCGCCGCCAGTGCGCGACACCGAGGTCTTGGGGAGCACTCGCCCACAAGCCATATACCGCGACGACTCCAGCCGAGGCATCTTCTCCAGGGTAGGCGGTGGCGGTGCCACCATTGGCGTGGATGTGGGTCCAATCTTGCCCCATGATGCTGTACACCGAGGCCGTGTGTCCGAGTCCCGCCGCATGGCCAAATTCGTGCATGGCGGTGGTCTGGAAGGGACGAGAGCCGCCGCCATACGGCCACAAACTGCCCTTTGCGGTGGTGTAGTGATAGGCAACCGTATTATCGAAGCGAATATCGACTTCGGAGAATCGACAGGTGCTGGTATTGAGCCACCAGTTCGCGATGGCTGGTGCGCCAAATCCCGAAGTCCACCACACTTCACTTTGCCCGTTCCCCATCCCCACACTCGTATCACCGTAACTCACGCTGAATCCGAGATTGCTCGGATTGTTGTACCAACGGCTGACGACTGATGCCAACGCGTCACGCCAGGGGCCGACGGGAAACCCGACACCGGAGGCGCTGGTCGCATACGAATTCGATGTCCACTTTGCATTCAAGGTCCCGCATTTAATCGTGTTGTACGCGAACGTTTCGCCGATTCCGGCCGCAAGCAGCAGGGCACTCGTGAAAACACATAACTTTTTGTACATGATCGTTCTCCTTCTCTTGTTCGTTTTGCTGAGCTGTGGATGATGTTGTTCGTTTTCGGTTCCCTGAGGTCTCTAGCGCGACTTCACACTTGAGCGATCAACCCCCTTGAACAGTGGGTCGCCGTCGTGTTGCTGGAGCAGTTGTTCTTCCGCGGGATTCCGTACCCCTTTTCCTCCACCCTGCGTGGGCGCGGCCGCGACTGGCGGAGCTTCCGCTTTCGTCGCGAACACGTGAATGGGACGAGTGATGTCCGCACTCGGCACTGGGCTGACGGTGGCGAGTTGCTGCGCGGTATGGCGTTGCTGGACAAGGCTCCTGATGAACTTCGTGAAACTGTCGGCACTCGAAGGCTGCACTTTGTCGGGGAGCGCTGCTTTTTCCGAACCTTGGGCTTCTTCGAACGTCAGTGTGGTGTCCCCAAGATTATGGGTGACAACCTGTGGCAATGGCCGATACGCGCCAAAAGCCAGTTGCTCTCCCGTGGTGACGCCGACTTCCTGGCCCTGCTCGGTATAGACCGCGTTGTTAATCACACGGAACCGCCCTTGTTCCCAGCCGACCAGTGGGCATGGCAGGTTACGATTGCGACTGACAAAGAGGATGTCCCGA
>JABFSC010000283.1 GCA_013140885.1 Deltaproteobacteria bacterium
AATTTAAGAAAATGCAGGAGCAGAAGGCCGAAATCGAAGCCAAGCTCTACATCGTCAGTACGCTCACCTCGAAAGAACGCCGCGCCGCACCAGTGCATATTCTTGATGATCTGAGTGCCAGTGCTCCAGAATACCTCTGGCTCATAGATTTCACGGAACGGGGCGGAACGGCACGGATCAACGGCAGAGCGGTTGATAACCAAACGATCGCCTCATTCGCTAATGATCTGGCGAAATCTCGCTATTTCCAAAAGGTAGAAATCCGCGAGACCTTACAGGAGGACGTGACCGCGACCGCTCCCCAGCGAGCTCTTCCTGGAGGCAGGCAGCCCCTTGCACAACCGCAAATACCGGTCAAAAAATTTATCATTGAATCGACAATTAATTACCTCCCAGGATTCACTCAACCAGCGGCGGCACCTTCATCAGAGGATACCGCGGCAAAGAGTGTGGATAAAGGAAAAGAGTAACTACCGTACTATTTGCACGACGGCTCGACAGGGAGACACCCCATGCTCGATCAATTCTTTGACTTTCCGCTTACCAGGCGATTGCTCATTTACGGTCTTATCGCTCTCCTTCTCACGGCCGCGTACTATTTCTTTCTGCATCGTCCTGGCGCGAATCTGATCGTCGAAAAACAAACGAAGATCGAAACCCTAGAAGGAGAGAAAGTGAAATTGCTAGCGACCCTCAAGGGCCGCCAGTCACTCAAAGCCGAAATCGAGAAGATCGACGCTAAGTTCCAAGAGGTGACGAAGCAGTTGCCAGAAAGCAAAGAGATCCCCGACTTGCTCCGCCAAGTATCGAATATGGGCAGAGACTCCGGGCTCGAAATCACGCTCTTTCGCCAACCTGGAGAAACCATCAAAGAGCTGTATGCTGATGTTCCCGTCGAAATGGCTGTTCGTGGCGGGTATCACCAGCTCGCGCTATTTTTCGAGAAGGTTCGCCAGCTCGACCGTATCGTCAATATTGGGGACATCGGCTTGAAAAATCCACAAATGTTAGAGGGCCGACTCCAAGTGGAAGCCTCTTTTTCCGCGACCACCTACCGATTTTTAACCGCGGAAGAACAAGCACAAATCGCCAAACGAAAAGAAGAAGAGAAAAATAAAAAGAAGTGAATGGGTGACTTATTATGCCGAGCGCTAAGCACTCTTATCGTGCCCTCCTTCTTGTCAGTATAGGGGCACTGCTCTCAAACCTCCCGCTCTTCACGACGCATGGGCAAGGGTTTGCTCAGGAAATGCCCGTGCAAGGGACGGTTCCGTCAGAGACGGTTCCACCAGAAGCGTCTCCGGAAGATAGCTATCGCTATGACCCGGCGGGCAAGCGAGACCCGTTCTTCTCTCCGCTCTATCGAGTCACGGAACAGGGGGACATGACATCGGACGAAGCGAAAACCCCACTTCAGCGTCTAGACCTTGGCCAATTCAAGGTGGTCGGGATTATTTTAGAAACCCCAGAGCCAAAAGCGCTAATCGAGGATAACAGCGGGCTTGGGTACATCGTGACATCAGGAACGTTGATTGGCTCTAATGGCGGAGTAATCAAATCCATAGAGCCAAATAGAATTCTGGTCGAGGAATACGAAACTGACTTTTTTGGCAAACGTCAAGCGTTTGAAAAAGAAATGCCACTCACAGTCGCGGAATCGGGTACTGAAGGTACTTCTAAGGGGAAGTAAGCGCGGCGGATGTGGCGGGGGGAGCAGGGGGATGAGGAGCTTACGGAAAAATCAAGGCAACATGGGGATAGTCGTTGCGATGGCTACTTTGGTCGCGGCCGGAGCGTGCACCCAACGAACCAATACACCAACGCTGTCACCTGCGGTGGAAGAGACAGCCGCTCTTTCACCAACAACACCGTCGTCATCACTGCCGGCTGAGGTACCAGCCTCGACACCAGCGCCAAAGGGACCAGCTCGCCTTGATGAGGTCCGACTTATCGAGACAGGCGGACAGCGGAGTGTCCTTTTTCGTTTCTCACGTCCGCCAGAAGGGATCGACTACTTTCCACTGCGGAATCCGAATCGCCTGGTTGTCGACATTAAAGGGTCCGTGGAGCCCCCAGTAAAAATTCAGACTCATAAAACTTCAGATGCCGTAGTATCCGCAGTCCGTGTGGGAACCTATCAAGGAAAACTGCGACTCGTTATTGACCTGAAGAACGCCACACCCCCTCAGTTTTCAGTCGATAACTACGAAACCCTGGTAACCGCCTTCATTGGAGAAAAGGACGTCAACAAAAGTGCGGCGCATAGCAACGCCCAAGTCCTCTTCTTGTCGGAAGATGCGCGCGGTATTCTCACCTCCAGTGCTCATGGCCAACCAGGAACTATAACGGCGGCGGCGGCCCCGGCCTCAAATGGGACATCCGCTTCACCGACCGATTCGACTCAGGCTCAACCCGCGACAGCGACCCTTCCCCTGGCGGAAGAAAAGATCGTGTCCGCGCCTGAAGTTCCATCAGCACCGGACACGACCCACGAAATCTCCCAGGTCGCCCCGGTTCAGCAAGATCCACCACCTTCACCACGCAGGACAAGACGTGCGCGGCAAACTCCCGAAGCGAGCGCCCCACTTCCCGCCGAGGAGCCCCTCTCACCGAGCGGAGAATTTCAACCGCCCGCGACTGCTCAGTATACAGGGAGGAAAATCTCCCTCGATTTCAAGCAGGCTGACGTCCACGATGTGTTCCGTATCCTAGCTGATGTTAGCGGCCTCAACATCGTCGCCACGGATGACGTGAAAGCCAAAGTCACGCTCCGCCTCATTGAAGTTCCCTGGGATCAGGCGCTAGACGTCGTTCTGCAAGCCAATGGCCTCGAAAAAAACCAGATTGGGAATGTCCTCTCGATTTCAACGACCAAGCGGCTTGAATCAGAACGGAATGCCAGACTCCTCGCGCAAAACGCCAACCAGAAACTCTCCCCGCTCGAAACGGCGTACGTCAGAATTAACTACATCAAAGCCACGGATGTGGTCACGATGGTGACATACGAGGAGGAGCAGCAAATTAGCACTGGTGGTGCTGGTGGTGGGAGGACACAAAGACCTGGAGGAGGAGGAGCAGGCGGAAAAACGCAGATTGCGCTGATGTCCCCGCGTGGGACGCTCGCGGCTGACCCCACCACCAATGTTGTCATTATTCGGGATACGGCGAATCGCATCGCCGCTATTCGGGAGATGATTCGGGAGATTGACATCCAAACTCCACAAGTTGTGATCGAGTCCTACCTCATTACCACGAACGAGAACCTCAATCGCGATCTCGGTATTCAGTGGGGATACGGATATAAAGCGGGACCGGGCACTGGGAATCCGACAGGCCGCAATTTCCCTGGACGTATTGGGCTGGGAGGCTCGGGATTGGGTGCAGGTTCTGGTGGCGTTCCTTTTCTTGCGGACTTCCCCGCGTCGGTAGGTCCAGGTTCAGGGTCGGCTCTTGATCTTGTACTCGGCTCATTGAGCGGTTCGCAGGCGCTTTCCGTCCGTCTCAGCGCTCTCGAACGGGAGGGAAAAGCTCGTGTGGTGTCCCGCCCCCGAGTCGTGACTATCAATAATAAGGTCGCCGAAATTAAATCCCGACGCACGGTGCGCGTCCCAAAAATTTCCGGCTCCCTGAACGTTGGAGGCGCGGGTTCTAATCAAGGCGGGGGAGATGCCTTTGAGGAGTTTGATGTCGGGGTCACACTGAAAATTACCCCGCAGATATCATCCGATGGTTTCGTTTTGTTGGACGTTTCCGCGGAGAGTAGCGAACTAGCCGATCCGAGCGTAACCACTAGTTCTCCGTCCACGTCGATTCCGATCATTCCCGACTCACTGTTGCGAACGGCGAGTTCCAACGTGTTGATTCGGGCGGGAGAGACCTTCGTGTTAGGAGGGATTCTTTCCGACAACATGAACAGTTCCGAAGAAGGTACCCCCTATCTAAGAAAAGTACCCGGACTCGGTTGGCTCTTCCGCGGAGACTCGAATAGCCGAGTAAAAAGCGAACTCATGGTCTTTATCACTCCGAGAATCGTGCCAGGAATCCCTGTGGCGAACCTCCCGTCCGCTCAGCAATTGTGGGAAACCCGCCCGCAAGAAGGAGAACCGGTCGCTGAAGCAAAGGACTCCGCGATGGAAACCAATTAGCGACACAACCGACTCTCATCATGGCGGAACCGTCCGCCCATGAGAGTCTACAAGTCTAAGAGCTCGGCATGTGGTGGGATGTGGTGGAACGAGTGAGGAGAAGAGCTCTTAGACTTGTAGACTGCTCGTCAGAAAATGAGGAGACACGAAAGAGATCACACTGAGAATCAGAAGGCCGGGACACTCGGGGGCTTGGTGGCAGAAAGCCAACGTGCGCGAGGTGGTGGTTGTGGCGGAGTGGTGGAAGCGAGGGACGGAACGCTTGTCTACTCCGAGCCTCCGAGCGTCCCTGTCAACGATGGATGAAGGATGTGGTGGTGT
Organism: Deltaproteobacteria bacterium; assembly: GCA_013140885.1. Classification (GTDB taxonomy): domain Bacteria; phylum Desulfobacterota; class Binatia; order Bin18; family Bin18; genus JABFSC01. The sequence goes on from JABFSC010000283.1 coordinate 4,467, forward strand.
GGCGGAAAAGACAGGACGGATGTGGGGGCGGGGTGTTACACCTCGCCCCTATCTCTGAAGAGGTGTGAGACTCACCTAGCTAGAAAAGGAAGAAAATTTCTGTTTCAACAAGCGGTAGGGCAGCGGAAGCGCAATGCCAGGTCCAAAGAGAAGGATGAATACACCATGCTCCGTTTCTTTACCGCGGGAGAATCTCACGGTCCGAGTCTGACGTCCATCGTAGAAGGGATTCCAGCTGGAATTACCGTAGCAGCCGCACAAATTAATCAGGATCTGGCTCGTCGCCAACAAGGCTATGGCCGTGGCGGACGGATGAAGATTGAAAAAGACGAAGTGCAAATACGGTCGGGGGTACGATGGGGAGAGAGTTTAGGGTCGCCCATCACCTTGGTGGTTGAGAATAAGGACTGGAGGAATTGGGAAAAACGCATGTCGCCATTCGCCGAGGATCGAGATGACCGCATCGCGGTGACTCGTCCGCGACCGGGGCATGCCGATCTCACAGGGGTACTCAAGTATAACCATCGTGATGCGCGGAACGTGTTGGAACGCGCGAGCGCTCGCGAAACCACGATGCGTGTCGCCGTGGGCGCGCTGGCGAAATGTATCTTGAATCCCTTTGGCGTTACGGTGATGGGATATGTCGCCTCCATCGGTGAAATAGAAGCGAACCACGCGAATATGACACCCGAAGCGATCTTCACTCGCGCCGAAGTTTCCCCTGTCCGGATGGCGGATATTGTGGCCGAAGAACAAACGATTGCTCTTATTGACCGCTGTAAACAGCAAGGCGACACCTTGGGTGGCATCGTTGAAGTGGTTGCCACGGGTCTTCCACCAGGGCTGGGGAGTTTCGTGCACTGGGACCGCAAGCTGGATGGCCGGTTGGGGCACGCATTGTTAAGTCTACAAGCGGTCAAAGGCGTGGAAGTGGGGCTTGGCTTCGCGACCGCTCGCGTCCCTGGGTCGCAGGTCCATGATGAAATCGCCTTCGCCCAAGGAAAAGGGTTTGTCCGCCATAGCAACAATTCGGGTGGGACCGAAGGTGGGATGAGCACGGGAGAACCGCTCCGAGTGCGGGTCGCATTCAAACCGCTTTCCACCTTGATGAGCCCATTGCACTCGGTTGACCTGCGGACGAAAGAACCAGTGGAAGCGACGATCGAACGTTCTGATGTGTGCGCGATTCCAGCGGCGGCGGTCATTGCTGAATGTGTGGTTGCCTTTGTGCTCGCGCAAGCGTTTCTCGAAAAATTTGGTGGCGACTCGCTGACTGAAATCAAGCGCAACTATGAAGGGTATCTCGAACAAGTACGACAATTCTAGGTTTTTGTGTCTCGACGTGGGAATATCATTCTAACCGGATTCATGGGAACCGGGAAAAGCGCGGTGGGGAACCTTCTCGCGCAACGGCTCCACAGAGAATTTTTTGATACGGATACACTCATTGAACAAACCGCGGGTCTCACTATCGCGCGCATTTTCGCGGAAAAAGGAGAATCGTCCTTTCGGGAGTTAGAAAAGCAGATCATTCGCCAAGTCTGCCAAAAGCACGAGGTCGTCATCGCCACTGGTGGTGGCGCGATTGTCAATGTGGACAACGCCACCTGCTTGAAGGAAAGTGGCACGGTTATCTGCTTAACAGCATCACCCGAGACTATTGTTCAACGTGTTCAAGGAAACGAGGATCGTCCGCTGTTACAAGGAGAAGAGCCGCTGACAAAAATCCGTTCGTTACTCACCACTCGTGCCGAAGCCTACGCGCGAGCTGATGTGACAATTGATACCTCGGCTTTGAATCCCAGTGAAGTGGTGGACATGATCCTCGCTTTAGTCCAGGTGTAACAACGACGCTATTCACGACTATGGAAACTGTCACCGTCAATCTTGGCTCGCGCTCGTACCCCATTTTCGTTGGGAGGAACCTCCTTTCCGAAGTCGGCTCCATGTTGCGCGCGCAGAACTTTCAGGGTGGACGGGCCGCGGTCGTCACGGATTCCATCGTCGGGAAATTATACCGCGACCGAGTTGTTGAAACGCTCAAGAGCGCTGGCTTTGATCCGCTGGTGGTGGAAATTCCCGCTGGCGAGGAACATAAAAACCTCGCGTGGCTCGCGTTCCTCTACGATAAACTGATTGATGGACGGATTGAACGCCGCACACCGCTCATCGCGCTGGGCGGAGGAGTCGTCGGCGATATGGCTGGATTCGCGGCGGCCACCTTGCAGCGTGGCCTCCCATTCGTGCAAATCCCGACCACGCTGTTGGCGCAAGTCGATGCGAGTGTCGGTGGAAAAACGGCGGTCAATCATTCCGCCGGAAAAAATTTGATCGGGGCTTTTTATCAACCGCGGTTCGTCGTTATTGATGTCGAAACGTTGCGCTCGTTACCAAAGCGCGAGTTCGTTGCCGGCCTTGCCGAGGTCATTAAATATGGGGTGATTCTCAGTGCTGATTTGTTCACACTCATAGAGGAACACCTGCCACGGTTATTGCAGCTTGATGCGGAATTACTCACGTTCGTCATCAAAACCTGTTGTCAGCTAAAAGCATTGGTCGTTGAAGAAGACGAAACCGAGAGTGACTATCGCGCGATTCTGAATTTTGGCCACACGCTTGGGCACGCCCTTGAAAGCGTGACGGCATATAAACAATTCCTGCATGGCGAGGCCGTGGCGATAGGAATGGCGTTCGCCACGCATCTCTCCCACAAGCGCGGCCTTTGTAGTGCAACCGTCGAACAGCGCGTACGGAAACTCCTCAAAAAGGCGGGGCTCCCAGTGGATATTCCGAAGGACCTCAAAGGAGACTATCTCCTGTTTGGTCTGGCCACTGATAAAAAGATGGCGGGCGGTAAAGTCAAATTTGTCTGTGTAGAAGATTTCGGGAAAACGTGTTTCGAAATGCTTGAGACCAAGGAGATCGGCACGTATTTGTAGATTCACTTGGGTAAGCGGAGAGTCTCCCCCGCGCAAAAGGTCGGGGAGATTCCTGGAAGGAGGTGTGGTGTGGAAGCGGTTGGACGTATGATGAGGTTAGTCCTGGTTATGGGACTGATGGTGATGGGGTGTGGGAGTGATGGCGGAAACGACAACGGGGTTTCGTTCCGCGCGGTTGGCATATTTCAGGGAGAACTTGACCAAGATAAATGCACGGTCCCTAACGGTGAGGACGCCACCATTACGGATCAAAGCATTGACATATCATTAGACAGTTCAGCCCTTAGTAATGGTTATCCTACTGGGATATTCTTCTGTCGAGGATATATCTGGTTGGAAAATCTTCTCAATGGGCAAGCCATCGTCATAGATCGGCTCGACTTCGAGTATGAAATTCCTGGTGCGCGGATCAGCCTGCCCTCGCACTCTTCCTCCATGGTCGCGCGTATCAATCCGGCGGACTCCGAAGCGCCGACCCCCTTCGCCGCACCAAACATCTACATCGGTCAACCCGATGCGCAAATGATTCCGGCGAGTGTGGTGCTCTTCCTCCGGCAAAATCGTCAGGTTCTCCCAGCGTTGCCCTACCCGCTGATTGTCCATATTACCGCGCGGGGGAGAACCGATGCTGGCCAACGCGTGACCACGAACGCGATACGCTATACGGTTCAATTTACGCCAAGCTAAGAGGGGTCTTCGCGAAAAAAATAGCTTATTAAGCTCATAGACAGTCATCAGAAGAAGAGAGGTGTGGTATGGGACGTTGTGGTGGATGGATAAAAATTATAGCGCTTGTTCTTGTGACGTTTCTCACAAGCTGTGGAGGTACCGGAGGCGGGCCTTCCGATTCAGGAAAACCTTTTGTCTTCGAGGGGCGGGGGCGGTTGAGCCTGATCCCTCAGCTCAAGATTGAGGAACCAACCGTCTTAACGATCATCGCGACGTTGCTGGACCCACAAGGAAACCCGTTCCGTAATCAACGCGTCACATTCGAGGCTGAGTTTCCTGATGCAACGATTGTCCCCGCGAATACACCGCAGAATATTTCACTCGCGTGTCTTCCCCCAGGAAGTAGTGGCAACGCCACCCGCTGTACGAATCGCGGCGCTGCGATCACGAACGACCTCGGACAAGCCCAAGTCACCGTCATAGCCGGGCTTACACTGGGTAGTATGCGCATCACAGCCGAAGCTCCAGTAAATCTAAATATCTCGTCAGCTATTTCGGTCAATATTACTAGCCAGGGATTTATCGGAAGCCAGGGGCTTTTTGGGATCCTTCCCACTTCGGTCCTCTTCGTCAACCCACTCGTGGGACCAGAGACGGATCCTAACAAGCTCCCCTTCACTATTTTCACCGCAGTCGGGGGCTTCCCCCCCTATCGCTGGGACCACACCAACACGAAATTGGGGAGAATCGATCCTCAAGGAATTCCGAACATTAACCAACAAGCTAAATATACGCTGATCGGGCCTATTCCAGTCCCTGACGACGAGGTTCTTACCGATGAAGTCAGGATTACGGATTCAAGGGGCAATACAAGAACTGCTGAAGTGACCGTTATTTTTGCTACCTGTACGCTCCAACTCTCGGCTGCCACGATCGCCTTTAATGGGGCGTTCGGAGGAGAAACCTTTGATATTAGGATTCTTGATGGAGTCCCACCCTTTACCGCCGCCCATACTTTTCCCGCTGCGGGAACTCTGACTGTCAATAACACCACTGCGGTAGTCACCTATACAGTCGAGACTCCGCCCCTGGCAGTGGCCCCGGATAATGTCCTCATCCGGGACAGCCGTGGTTGCGTAGGAACGGCCGCCGTCACAATTGTCCCCGGAGTAGCAGGAATCCTGCTCACGGCGGACCCAGTGACTATTAATGGAGTTACTGGAGGAACCTCAACAATTACTGCTTTCGTGTTTGATAACAATAATGAACCTCTGGCGGATTACACCATTCTCTTCGCCACAGACTTAGGAACCCTGAGTGCGGCAACAGTGGTTACGGGCGCGGACGGGAAAGCAACGGTGACCCTCACAATTCCGGCTGGAACGCCGGCAGGGGAAGCCACCGTCGCCGCCCTTCCACCTAACTCCTCAACGCCAGCAGAGGTGACGGTCACCATCACGGAGCCCGCCCCTTAAAAACAACGATAGGAGGAACTCGAAGTATTCCTCCTGTTATTACCGCTCTTGTTGACGCCACATCGAGAGGTTTGTAGTGTACCCCGATGTGGCGTCAACACTCCTCTCCAGCAAAACCCCTCAGCCCTCGCCAACCCTACGTTCGGCCTTCTGGACAAGGAGGCCATGAGCGCGACCGTCATCAAGGCGAACTTCGCCCCCCCTGTCCTCATTATCCCGCCTGTCACGGCTGCCCCTTTCTTCAGTTCCCGTATCGCGAACAGTTAGCCAAGAAACAGGAGATTGTCGCCAAAGCGCTGCACGAGTATGCGTCTCTGGCTTCTGCCGAAGTGCCGCTACCCGTCCCTTCCGCCCGTCAGTTTGGCTATCGCGCACGGACCAAATTAGCGGTCCGTAAAGTCAAAGATAAAATCCTTATTGGTCTGTACGTGCCTGAATCCCACGAAGTGGTGGACATTTCCGCTTGTCCCGTCCACCCCCAGCCAGTGAACCAGCTCATTCAGTTTCTCAAGGAAGAAATCGCCAGGCTGGGGATCATTCCCTACGACGAAGAACATGACTCAGGGCAACTTCGCTATCTCGATTTCCGCTACAGCTTCTGGCAACAGCAGGTGGTGCTGACCCTGATCACTCGCCACATGCACTTTCCCCAGGTCCGGGACCTGCTCCGCTCTCTCGAACGGCGGTTCCCTTTCTTGATCGGGGTCGTGCAAAATATCAACGACAAACCCGGCAATGTAATCTGGGGAGATCGATTTTCGCCGCTTCGGGGACGCGATGCCGTATTGGAAAAGCTAGGCGAATTGAAAATGAGCATTCCCGTGGATGCGTTCTCTCAAGTGAACACCCAGGTCGCCCGCAAACTGTATGAAAGGACCCTCGAATGGGCGGGATTGACCGGCAAGGAGATCGCTTTCGACCTCTACTGTGGCATTGGCCCAATCTCCCTGTTTCTCGCCTCGCAGGCACAGTTAGTGATTGGCATTGATGACAATGTGGGCGCGATTAATACCGCCAAGCAGAACGCCCGACGCAATGGGTACAACAATTGTCGCTTTTTTGCTGGTGATGCCGCGGAAAAACTCCGCGAGACCTCCACCTCGGTCGCACGAGCGGACGTGATCGTCGTCAATCCACCTCGTAAAGGGTTAAGTCCCGACACGTTCGCCGCGATTCTCGCGACAAAAACACCGAAAATTATCTATATCTCCTGTGCCCCGACCACGCTCGCCCGCGACCTTGATCGCTTTACCGCTGAGGGGTATCACGTGCACCGAGTGCAGCCCTTCGATATGTTCCCGCAAACCAATAAAGTCGAAACCATTGCCCTCCTCGAACGGACACTCCCTCTTGTTGTCACGCCGCTGGCGCAATGACGGTTCACTGCGGCCACATAAATGAGGAGTCCAACGCATGGCGCTGACCACAACTCGTTCACCAGCAACACCACCGGCATCGTCGTCACCAATAACTTGGCTCCAGGCGGACGGCTGGAACCACTTCCCAGACCTCATTCATGGTTTTTCCCAGCGGATTGAAGACCGAAACGTCGCGCTCGCCACGCTCACCGCGGACACCTTTCCTCTCCATACGCTGAAACAAGTCCACGGGGACGACATTCTGATTGTCCACCAGGAAAGCGACATGACCGCGCGGCCAGAAGCTGATGGTCTCATCAGTCGCGAGTCCGGCGTCCTGCTTGGTATCGCTACCGCGGACTGTGTCCCCGTGCTCATGGTCGCACCCGAACATGGCCTCATCGCCGCTCTCCATGCCGGATGGCGTGGCACACTCAAGGGCATCTGCCAACGCGCACTTACCATGCTCAAGGACCGCTGGCAGGTTGAGCCGGCCCATGTCTGGGTCGCGCTCGGTCCCGCGATTTCTCCCTGTTGTTACGAAGTTGGACGTGAGGTGGGCGAGGCACTACACGAACGCTGGCGTACCAATTCCGCCTGGCAGCCATTCGTGGCGGGCGACAAAGGTTTTCTTGACCTCCGCGCCATCAACCGCGCGCAGTGTGAGAATGTTGGCGTTCCAGCATCACAGATTCAGTCGGTTGGCCCATGCACCTTTTGCGCCTCATCTCACTTTGCGTCCTACCGGCGTGAAGGGACTGGTGCTGGACGACAACTCAGTGTGATTGGTTGGCGGAGCTCAATCACTCGTCGCGCGCCCCAGCAAGACTCCGCGTAACATGAAACTAGAGATTGGGAGCAACCACTAAGGAGGCTATATGCTGTCTCATGGATGTATCGCTGAACGGTGTACAAGTTTACGACGACTCACGATAATAGTCTTCAGCTCTCTCATCATCTGTCTACAATCTCTGGGCATCGCCATTGCCGCTCCTGGAGATTTGGATACAAGTTTTGACGGCGACGGGCGGCGTATCCTCAATGTGAGTGGAGTGGATCTCGCGCAGGCGGTCCGTATCCAAGCGGATGGGAAGATTGTCGTGGCGGGCTCTACCAACGTCTTCGGCGCGAATGATTATCAGATTGTTCGGTTCAATCCCAATGGCAGCTTGGATGCGACTTTTGACGGCGACGGGCGGCGTATCCTGAATTTTAGCGGGGTGAATTTCGCTACGGCGGTGACTCTCCAAGCGAATGGAAA
>JABFSC010000434.1 GCA_013140885.1 Deltaproteobacteria bacterium
CGGAGCGGGTGTGCTCCTGGCTTCCTTGTGGGACAACCCCGCGCAGATGGAAGCACCCGCGCAACTGCGACCAGTGCTGCAACTGCTGAGTTTGCTCCCCAAGACCTATTCGTCAATGGTCATCAGCCCTGACTTCTCGACAGCGAATATCCTGGTGCGCACCCGGTTGACGAGTTCGAGCGACATCATCCGCACAGCGGAGGCTGTGCGGACGTATGCCAAGGAACATTTCCCACCGGAGGTCAGCGTCCGCCCTACCGGCAATTTGATTCTCCTCAATGAAGCCACGGAAGACATCGTCTGGGGACAAGTCGAGAGTTTAGGACTGGCGTTGATCGTGATCTTCGTTGTCCTGTCGTTGATGTTTCTGTCGGTCAAGGTTGGGCTGTTGTCGTTGATTCCCAATCTCCTCGCCATTCTGATCTTTTTTGGGGCGATGGGCTGGACGGGCGTCTCCCTCAATCTGGGGACAAGCATTATCGCCTCCATCGCCATCGGCATCGCGGTGGAAGACGCGATTCGGTATCTCGCGCGCCTCAGCGCGGAAATCCGCGAGACCCATGACCAGGAGCGCGCGATTTTCCAGACCATTACCACGGTGGGTAAGCCGATTATCTACGCTTCGGCGGCATTGGGGTTGGGCTTTCTGACGTTGCTCTTTTCCAACTTTGTGCCGATTCAGAAATTCGGCTTGCTGACCACGATCACCATCGTCGCCGCCTTCGTCAATGATGTGGTGTTGTTGCCAGCGCTGTTGGCGACCACGCGCATTATCACGCTGTGGGATCTTCTCTATCTCAAACTGGGCAAGGATCCGCACAAGACGATTGGTCTTTTCGCCGGCTTACGTCCATCGCAAGCGAAAATCGTGACGCTCATGGGAGAACTCAAAGCCTTTCCCTCTGGACAAGCGATCATCCGCAAAGGGGATGTCGGCAATGAAATGTATGTCATGGTCAACGGTACGGCGGATGTGTTTCTCACGTCCGATTCCCAGCGGCGGCCCGTGCGACAAATGAAGCGTGGCGATGTGTTTGGGGAGATGGGATTGATTGGGCATCACGAGCGCACGGCGGATGTGATCGCCGCCGAGGATGTCGAGGTGATGGCGGTGAATGAGCGGTTCCTGGACCGGCTGCAACGGCGGTATCCGCGCATCAGCGCAAAAATCTTCCTCAATATCGCCAAGATCATTAGCACCCGGTTGCAAGAGGCGCAGCGAACGTAGTTGAGAGTTGAGAGTTGAGAGTTGAGAGTTGAGAGTTGAGAGTTGAGAGTTGAGAGTTGAGAGTTGAGAGTTGAGAGTTGAGAGTTGAGAATTATGAGTGACACTTTCTCTTCTGGATTTACAGAACCATGAGAGATCGGTAAGACCTGAGGGTGCGCGCAAGGAGAACAACCGATGAAAACGATGAATAGTGTGAGCTTGCGGAAAGACCTTGGCGGAGTCCTTGGCGAAACAGAACAGAGCAGCGAGGAGGTGATTATCACCCGTTCGGGAAAGCCCGTTGCTGTTCTGATCGGGATGGCCCGCTGGGAGGAGATTGAGTCGATCCTCGCAACCTGGGAACAACTGCAAGACCCGGAAAACAAGCACAAACTCCGGGCCGCGCAAAAAGATGTCGCCGCGGGCCGAACCCTCTCCCATGAGGACATTACTGCTCGCTATCTCCAGCGTCGTAGTGCCTGATGCCTGACATTGTTTGGTCGCTTACGGCGGAGAGAGACCTCAGCCGAGTGCCTGACGGCATTCGTGAATCTCTTATCCTCAGAGTGGAACTGTTACGAGAGTATCCGCTCCTTGGAAAAGCACTGCAAGGCGAATGGCGGGCCTTCCGATAACTCGTCGTTTCTGGTTACGGCGTTGTCTACCAGTTACTGCCCGAGAACCGAGGAATTTGTATCTCTTACATCCGCTTCCCACGCCCACGTTAGACCACACAACAGAACATCTCCCATGCTACGCCATCTCCACATTAAGAATTTCGCCCTGATCGACGAACTGGAATTGTCGTTTGACCAGGGCTTCAATGTCATCACCGGCGAGACCGGCGCGGGGAAAAGTTTGCTCATGCAAGCCCTTGGCCTCACGGTTGGTGGCCGGGCAACCTCAGACGTGATCCGCCACGATACCGCCGAAGCGGTTGTCGAGGCGGTTTTCGATGTGGACGATACCCGGATCACACGTCTCCTTGAGGAAAGTGGCTACTCGGCTGAGGATGAACTCCTCGTGCGCCGTGTCGTCTCGCAGAATGGGCGCGGGCGCGTGCATCTCAATGGCGCGGTCACCACCGTTGCCCTGCTGCGACAACTGGGCGAACGGGTCATGCACATTTACGGTCAACATGAGCAACAAACGTTACTCGAACCTGAAGCCGCGCTCCGCTTGCTCGATGACTTCGCTGGCTTGGGAGCGCGCGGCAAAGAGATGGCGGCACGCTATCAGTCGTTGCAAAAAAGTTGGTCCCGCCTCCAAGCGCTGACGCAAGGCAAGGAAGCCGCCCGTGCCCGCCGCGAACTCTTAGGCATCCAGGTTGACGAGGTGAAACGTGCCGCGCTCCAACCAGGGGAAGAAGAACGACTGCGGCAAGAAAAGGCGATTCTCCTCAATGTGGAAAAACTCGCGCAGGGAGTGGCCGCTAGTGAAGAAGTGTTGGTGGCGGGAGAAGAAGCGGTCATGGATCGTATCGGCCGCGTGATGACCCGGTTGCGCGACCTCGCGCGAGTGGATGAAAGTCTGAAAGAGGCGATTGTCCTGCTGAGCAGCGGCCTGGCTCAAGTTGAAGAGGCGGCGTTACTCCTGCGTAAATATGGGGAACGGCTCCACGTCAATCCCGAACGGCTGGAAGAGATTGATGCGCGGTTGACGATCATCGCGCGCCTGAAACAAAAATATGGAGGCAGTGTCGACGCGATCCTCGCGTTTCAAGCGGCGGTTGAACAAGAATTGCAACAATTGGAAGGCGGGGAAGAGTCCCTCACCATGTTGCGCCAAGAAGTGGACGCGGCAGCTGAAGCCGCGTGGAGCTGGGCGCAGCAGTTGTCGCAAGACCGACGGACCGCGGCGCGAACCTTGGAAGCCAAGATGGTGCAAGAACTTGCTGGCCTGGGGATGAAAGGGGCGACCTTCAAGGTGGAGTTCCCGCAATCGGCAATCCGCAATCCGCAATCCGCAATTTCTCCGGGGGAGTTCCGTACCGCCGCCGTTCCATTGACCGGCGCGGTCGCGGACGATCCCTTCTATCGGTCCGAGCAACGGCTCCATGATACGGGCTGCGATGTGGTCGAATTCGCGCTCTCCGCCAACCCTGGGGAGCCGCTCTTGCCGCTCGTGCAGGTGGCTTCTGGCGGTGAATTGTCGCGCCTGATGTTGGCGCTGAAGGTCCTGGGCACCGCGGCCGAGGAAGCTCCCACACTGATCTTTGATGAAGTCGACGCGGGGATCGGGGGCGCGGTGGCGGAAGTGGTTGGCCGACGACTGAAAATGTTGGCGAAGAATCGTCAGGTGCTCTGCATCACGCATCTGCCGCAAATCGCCGCGTTCGCCGACCATGCCTATACTGTAGTGAAGACTTCGGTAAAAGGGCGTACAATCTCTTCAGCCAAGAAATTGACCAAGCCCGAACAGGTGCAAGAACTCGCCCGCATGTTGGGAGGCGTGGAGATCACGCCCGAAGCGCGACGACATGCGAAAGAGATGATCGAGGGAGCGAGGAGAATTGAGAGTTGAGGGTTGAAAGTTAAAAAATTAAGAGCAACGGGTAATTTTCCACTCTCCACTCTCCACTCGTATTGAAAGGAGTGACAATGAACAAAGAGCTACTGATGACCCTGTATCGCGATATGGTCCGCATCCGCCGGTTTGAGGAAGAGGCGGCGCGGCAATATACGCGCGGCAAGATGGGTGGCTTTCTCCACCTCTATAACGGCCAGGAAGCGGTCGCAGTGGGGGCGATCTCCGCCGTCGAACCGACGGACTACATTTTGGCGACCTACCGTGAACATGCCCATTACCTGGCGCGGGTGGGCGATATGAACGCGGCGATGGCCGAGCTGTTTGGCAAAGCGACCGGCTGCGCCAAGGGCCGGGGCGGGTCGATGCACTTTTTCGATGTCAGTAAACGCTTCATGGGCGGCCATGCGATCGTTGGTGGCCATGTGCCCATCGCCGCGGGCATCGCCTTTGCCTCCAAGTACCGCGGCGAACCCGATGTGACGTTGTGTTTCTTTGGGGATGGCTCGGCGAACATGGGGGCCTTTCACGAGGGCATGGCGTTGGCCGCGCTGTGGAAACTGCCCGTGATCTTCATCTGTGAAAATAACCTCTACTCCATGGGCACCCCGATCTATCGCACGCTCGCGGTCGAGGACATCGCCGTGCGCGCCAAAGGGTACCCGATGGCGCAAGAGATCGTGAATGGCGATGATGTGCTGGAAGTGCGTGAGGCCGTGCGACGCGCGGCGAAGCGGGCCCGCGCGGAGAGCCTGCCGATTTTGGTCGAGGCCAAGACCTATCGCTTCCGTGGCCATTCGATGTCCGACCCGGCCAAGTACCGCACCAAGGAAGAAGTCGAAGAGTGGATGAAACGGGACCCGATCCGCAATTTGGCGCAACGCATCTATGAACTCGGCATGGGGGATGAGGCCCAGCTCACCGCCATTGATGAAGAAGCGAAACGGGATGTCGCGGCGGCGGTGAAATTCGCCGACGAGTCGCCACTGCCTGATCCGGCGACGCTGTTTGATGACATCTATTCCGACTCACCACCGATTGAAGAGACCGAGAAAGTGGTGGCGTTGCCGCGCCGGGCGCGAGCCTCATAATTTTCGATTGCGGAATGCGGAATGAGACAGGATGTCCGCCGCATCGCGAAGGAACACTGTTCATGCGTGAACTGACCTATCGAGAAGCCTTACGAGAAGCGATGACCGAGGAGATGGCACGTGACGAGCGTGTCTTTCTAATGGGCGAGGAAGTCGGTCATTACAATGGCGCCTACAAAGTGTCCGAGGGCATGCTGGAGCGGTTTGGCGAACGCCGCGTGGTGGATACCCCAATCGCCGAAACGGGCTTTGCTGGCGTTGGCATTGGCGCGGCGATGGTGGGCTTACGCCCTATTATTGAGTTTATGACCTGGAATTTTTCGCTGTGCGCGTTCGATCAACTGGTCAATAATGCCGCGAAGCTCCGCTATATGTCCGGTGGGCAAATGTCCATTCCGATGGTGTTTCGCGGGCCCGGAGGCGCGGCGCACCAGCTTGCCGCGCAGCACTCGCAAGTCGTCGAAAACCTTTTTGCCTACGTGCCGGGGCTCAAGGTCGTGACCCCGTCCACGCCGTATGATGCCAAGGGACTGCTCAAGACCGCGATCCGCGATAACAACCCGGTCGTCTTCATCGAAGGCGAACTGCTCTACGGTCGCAAGGGCGAGGTGCCGGAAGAAGAGTATTTGATTCCCTTTGGCAAAGGCGATGTGAAACGTGAAGGGAAAGATGTCACCATCGTGGCCTGGTCCAAGATGGTCCAGGTCGCGCTTGATGCCGCGTCGGCGCTCGCGAAGGAAGGGATTGAGATTGAGGTGATTGACCCGCGCACGATCCGCCCGTTCGACGAAGCGTTGATTCTCCGCTCAGTCAAGAAAACCAATCGCTGTGTGATCGTGGAAGAGGGCTGGCCATTCGCGGGCACTGGGGCGGAGATTTCCCATCGGATTATGACCGGCGCGTTTGATGCGCTGGATGCCCCGGTAACTCGGGTTACTGGGGAAGATGTGCCGATGCCCTACGCCAAGAATTTAGAGCAGCTCGTGGTGCCCAGTGTCGAAAAAGTGATCGCCGCCGTGAAAAGTGTTGTCTATCGGTCGTGACTCTTGAGGACAGTTAGGGGCAGTTAAAGACCGTCTGGGGCAGTTGGGAACCGTTGGGGGCAGTTGAGGGCAGTTCAGAGTTTAAGGCAATGGGGAATGGCGACACTTTTTTTCAACTCCGAACTGCCCCCAACCGCTCATTGTAACGCCCCAAGATTCTTCCGCGCACGAGAAAAATTGGGATTCAGTTTGAGAGCGGCCTCGAACTCCGTGCGCGCCTCGGCGGTACGGCCCGTGCGCGCATACAGCTCACCTAACTCATTGTGCGCGACATCGTCGCTTGGACATTGGTCGAGCCCTTCTCGATATTGCGTGATCGCCGTGGCGTCGTCAGGGGCGTTGCGGGCCGACGCGAAAAGAGCGAACGCGCGATTACAAGCGGCGCGTTCGCTTTCCTCTTTCCCGCGTTGATCGCGAATGGCATCGGCTTCGCGGCGGAGTTGATCGGACTCTTGGCGCAGGCTCGCGGTTTCCGCCTTGAGTTGCTCCAATCGCGAGTTGTCGAACAGCGCGCAGGAGGGGAGCAGAAGGCAGAAGGCGGAAGGCAGTAGCCAGTAGGAAGAAAAAGTAGATTTCCGGTTCAAGTGAAAGCCTCTTCAAGCCGCACGCCTCAAATTCCCTTTACGTGTTACGCTTTACGTTTTACGTCCTCAAAAGCCGGCATCACATCCTTGGTCCAACGCTCCAACTGTTCCAACGGATTGGCGCTGGCGAAGCGGATCACAACATGTTCCGCTCCGGCGTCAATGAAGCGACGGGTATGCGCGATGCACTCTTCCGGCGTGCCATGTACAGCCAAGCGGGCGAAGGGCGCGGACGGGATGTTGTAATTCTTGCTGAGAAACTCTCCGGCTTCGGCCCAGGCCGACTCACGACTCGTCCCCACGTTGGCGAAGAAATAGACCGTCGGTTGCACGTCCTTGGGGTCGCGTCCATATTCCCGACAGTATTGCCCAAGGCGGACGATCCCTTCCTGAAATTTTTCTGGCGTGACAAAGGCCGGAGCCCAGGCTTGCCCATATTTCGCGGTTCGTTTGAGGGCGGCATCGCTACGGCCGCCGATCCATATTGGCGGATGCGGTTTTTGCAACGGCGTGGGCAGCACGGCGATTTCATCGAAGCGATAATACTTGCCCGCGAACGCCGTGGGCTCGCCAGTCCATAAGCGACGTAATACCTCCAAGGCTTCATTGGTGCGTGGCCCACGTTGGTTGACCGGCACCCCGGAGGCCATGAACTCCTTGGGATGTTCTCCGCCAACTCCGACCCCCAGGATAAAGCGCCCGTTGGAGATATGGTCGAGGGTCACGACACTTTGCGCGACATGCACGGGATTGCGCAAACAGAGCAGCAACACCGCCGGACCAATCTGTATCCGCGTGGTGCGCGCGGCCACGGCGGCCAGTGTCGTGAAAATCTCGAAGCGCGGAATGTGGAAAATAATATGATCACCACCCCACACGGAATCATAGCCGTAGGCTTCCGCGCGCTCCGCGACCGCCAGATACTCAGTCGAGTTCACCGCGCTGCGCGGAAATCCGTTGGGAAGGCCAATGCCGAATTTACATGCGTTGCTCATAAATGATGCCCAGAGACGTAAGACGTAAAGCGTAAAACGTAAAAAAAAAGAAGGCGGGAAGCGTGAACTGTAGTTCAAAGAAACTCTTTTTTGTTTTTTTACGTTTTACGCTTTACGTTTTAGAAATTATCTTTCAATTGCCGGGTCTTGGCTAACACCGACACCGCGTCCAGCGCCACATCTGGAAACTGTTTCTTCACGTTCGCTTGCAGTTCACCGTTGAGGACCCGGACAAAGGGATTGATCTCTTTCTCTTCCGCCACCGTGGACGGAATAGTGGGAGCTTTCTTCGCGCGCATGTCTTGCGCCCATTGGAGTTTCGCTTGCACCTTGGCGTTACTCGGCTCCAGCGAGAGCGCGAATTGCAGATTCTTGACCGTGTACTCATGGCCGCAGTAGACTCGCGTGTCATCGGGCAGCGACATGAGTTTCACCATGTTGTTGTGCATGTCCTCCGCTGTTCCCTCGAACAGACGGCCACAGCCCGCGATGAAAAGCGTATCGCCGGTGAAGACCGCTTTTTCGTTGGGGAAATGCAGCGCCACATGACCGTTGGTGTGGCACGGAATAAACAGGAACCGCGCGGTGATCCCACCAATTTTCATGGTGTCACCTTCATCCACCAAGTTGGTGATGCCCGGCGTGCGCGCCTGGTCACGTTTGTGGCCGTAAATTTTTACGCCCGCGAATTCTTTCGCCAATTCTTCATTGCCGCCGACATGGTCCCAGTGGTGATGCGTGTTGATGATAGAGGAGAGTGTGACGCCCTCACGTTTTACCGTGTCCGCGACCGGTCCAGCTTCAGACGGGTCCACCACACCAGCCTGTTTCGTAGCTTCATCAATTAGCAGATACGCGTAGTTATCAGCGAGAACGGGAATAGGAATGATTTTCATTGCCGCCTCCTTCCATATTGAAAGTTATTTGGCCTTGGACCTTGGACTTTGGACCTTGGACCAAAGTTATTGTTTAATCGGAAACCCATACAACTTCGCGGCATTCTCATAGACGATCTTGCGCCGCGTCGCTTCCGGCAAATGACTCACCTGCTTTTGCAGGAACTCTTGTGAGTCCGGCCACACGCCGTCGGGATGCGGAAAATCTGAACCCCACATCACATTGTTGACGCCAATTTTCTCGATTTGATCGACACCCGCTTGATCCTGCTGATACGTGGCATACATCTGCCGATACCAGTAGTCACTCGGCTTCATCTTGAGTTCGAGGTCCTTGAACTGGTCCTCCCATTCGTAGTCCATACGTTCCAGCACGTAGGGAATCCAGCCAATCCCCGCTTCACCGATGACGATCTTGAGATTCGGGTAGCGCTCCAGCGCGCCACTGTAGACAATCGAGCCCAGCGCTTCGACCATCGACATCTGAAACCCAGTCAGCAGCGTCGCCAGCCACATCCGTCGCGAGCGGTGATCGGTCAGCCAGCTCATATCCTGTTTGGGACCGATGGTATGAAAATGGATTGGGAGCCCGCACTCATGCGCCGCCGCCCATAACGGGTTCCAGTCGTTGTGCCAGAGCGGCATCATGCCGGGTGAAATAGGAATCTCCGCGCCTTTGATGCCCATGCGGGCGCATCGCCGTAATTCCTCCGCCGCTTTATCCGGTGAGAATGTGGGCAGACAGGCGATCGTCGCCAGGCGGTCAGGATGAGGTTTGCAAAAATCCGCGGCGAAATCGTTATAAATGCGCACGACGGTCTCCACGATTTCCGGGTCCTGAAGCCGAAAGGCCGCGCCCAGGATGCCGTAGAGCACTTCCGCGACCACGCCATCACGATCTTGATCGCGCAGGCGACACTCAGGGTCAGCGGTGCGAAAAATGCCACGCTTGTAATCGTCGTACAGTCCTTCCGCCGCCATGCGGTCGGAGCGATAAATCTGACCAGGCACGTAGGGGCGTCCAGCCGAGCCCATGCCACCCGCGAGTCCCAAGTTCGCCCCGTTGTGGGCGATCCACGTTTTGCCTTCGCGCGAGTCCACGACTTTGGGCATTTTGTCCTTCATCGCGGCCGGAGCGTTGTCCACGAATAGCATTGGTGGCAGCCACGGCAGATCAATGTGACCATCGGCGGAAATGACTGGGTGATTGAACATGATGGGAACCCTCCTTCGTACACGCCTGTCTTACTTTGGTGATGTTGAGATGTTCGTTCTTTAGCAGAAACTTTCGTCGAGAGGAAAGGCGACAAGGGGGGATTTTTCTGGTAGCGTGGCCGCGTGGATGTGGTGGCCGTGGGGAGGCTGCGTGAACCAGCGGGTTTTTTACACGCTTAATCTTGCCGTTTTTACTGGAATGTTGGGGGTCGGGCTCGTGATTCCCTTCATGCCGATCTATGCCAAAACGCTCGGTGCGACAACGCTGAGCATCGGCGTCTTCTTCGCCAGTTTTCCGCTTGCCCAACTCTGTTTCATGCCGACAATCAGTCGATTGTCGGACCAGCATGGCCGCAAATGGTTCATCTCCGCCGGACTGCTGCTGTGTAGCCTGCTCTCCCTCTGGTTCGTCTACGCGCCCACGATGCTCTATCTGATTATCGGGCGCTTCGTGCAGGGCGGGACGATGGCCCTCATTCTGCCCATCGCCACCGCCTATGTCGGGGACCTCGCTCCACCGAATAAACGCGGCACCTACATGGGCATTTTCAATCTCTTCCTCACCAGTAGTTTTGGCATGGGGCCGCTCCTCGGCGGGAAAGTCAGCGATCTCTATGGCATCGAGGCGGGCTTTTATTTGATGGGCGCGCTGAATGTGGTGGCGCTCTTGGCCGTGCTACTGTTTCTGCCAGAAGCGCACCCGTCCCAGCACGCGCGCACCCAAGCGGTCTCCTATGGCGAGATGTTGCGCAAACCGAAAATTCAGGGGCTCGCGCTGTATCGCATGGTCAACTCGATTCAGATGGGGTTATGGTTTTCTTTTTTACCCTTGCTCGCGGCTGAGGTGCTTGCCCTCAGTAAGTCTCAGATTGGGGTGATTATCGCCGCCCACATGCTGGTCAGTGCCGTGGTGCAAGTCCCGGCTGGCCGTTTGGCCGACCGCATGAGTCGGCGCCACTTGGCGGCTATCGGCGGCTATTTGGGCTCCTTCGCTTTTGTGGCGGTCTACTATGCTGGCGGATTTTGGCATTTGTTGTTTATTGGCTGTGTGACCGGCGCGATGGGCGCGATAGCGATGCCCGCGTTGACCGCGCTCGCGGCGGATGAGGGGCAACACAGCGGGATGGGGGCGGTGATGGGGGTGCTCAATATGGCGATGAGCGCGGGCATGATGTTAGGTCCCGTGTCGGCAGGGGCGTTAGCGGAAGTCATTGGGTTACGCGCGTTGTTCGTCTTTGCCGCGGTGGTTGGTGTTTTGGGGACGCTGGGGTTGATGCGGCTTACGGCGGAACCACACGCACCCTCTCTTGTGTTAAGCGAGAAAGGAAACCTCCCAACAGGGAGTGGATGAGATCTCAGTAGGATGAACGGAAAAGATGTGGTGCAGGTGAAAAAGGAGATTGCCATGACTCACTATCTAGATTTTTACGAATTAGCCAAAGCGCCGTTTAGTCCCAGTGCTGATTCCGAGTTTCTGTATTGGAGTCCGGCCCGACAAGAACTCCGCCAGACCCTCGCACGAGCCATCGCCGAACGCGAAGGGTTGATGATGCTCACGGGGGAAGAGGGGGTGGGCAAGACGACCTTGCTCCATGCCGTGCTCGAACGCGCGGCCTCGCGGCCCTTAAAGGTCGTATTCGCCCCAATGGGGACAGTCTCTTCTCCGAGTCTCCTGGAGACGTTGGTGCACGAACTGGAACAAGACGCCCCCAGAGACGACGCGGCGGCGACGCCACATTCACAACTGGTGTTGGAAACCTACGCCGCCGAAAACGGGGGGACCGCCTCCTTCCACTACCTCGCGACCTTGCTGATGGAGGAATATCGACGGGGTGTCAACGTCGTGCTCGTCATCGACGACGCGCAGACCTATTCCGCGTGGCGTTTACTGTGGCTGCGGCGTTTGGCGAAGCTCCGGGTGGAAGGAAAGGCGTTGGTGCAGATTCTCCTGGTTGGCGGTCCGGCCTTCGAGGTGGCGGTGGACAGTCCGCGGTTGTGGGGCGTGCGCCGACAGCTCGCGGTCCGACTGCGCATGGCCCCACTCAGCGTACGCGAGAGCCAAGCGTACCTCCATCGTCGGCTGGTGGCGACCGCGTGTGGAGCAACGCCAGTGCTGTGGCCAGAAGGCATCGCGCTGCTGGCGCAATATGGGCACGGACTCCCACGGCTCTTGAACATGCTCGGCCACGACGCGCTCTCCGCGGGA
This sequence comes from Deltaproteobacteria bacterium, assembly GCA_013140885.1. GTDB lineage: Bacteria > Desulfobacterota > Binatia > Bin18 > Bin18 > JABFSC01. The sequence goes on from JABFSC010000434.1 coordinate 11,764, forward strand.
CTTGTGGCGGAGCAACGCCCCATTTCCACTGAGATTGTCCGTGGCGTGCTGCCTGAAGTTGTCCGGCATCCTCAGGCGCACCCGCTTTTCGCTCGGATGTTGCCACTGATGAAGAAGGCGGCTGGACTCGCCATCGTGGTTGGTGGAATGACAACCCTGTCCCTTTCTGGCGCCTCGTACCTTCGGTCGGAGTCTTCCCCGACCGTTGTTTCCGCCGTAACCGAGCAGCCAGACCCGATCGGCTCGTTGACAACGGAAGCGACCCGACACGCATCGCCGCCAGAGGTCGTGAAACGACAAGAAGTGATATTACGGAAAGCCACGTCGTCGGTGCCAATGCTGCTCCAGGAAGCGTTCGTGCCACAAAAGCCGACATACGAAACAGCGACTTTTCCAATGC
>JABFSC010000444.1 GCA_013140885.1 Deltaproteobacteria bacterium
CTGTGAGGTGATCCGACTCCCGTGGGGTCATCAGCGCGCCTCGTTTTTGACTCGGCGTTGCTTACCGCCTGCGGGCGCTACGTGGCGGGTAGGCTCCGGCCTACTTCCGTGTCCGGGTTTCCCCTTGTGTGGCTCAATAGCCGTCTGCCGTGCGCCACTGCCTTCCCTCAGTCGGAACCCTGCGGGTCTCCCAAGTTCCTGACGCTTCTCTCCACGCATCCCACGCTCTAAGGTGGACCCCGGCAGACCCTCGGGCAGCTCACCAAAAAAAGCGCTGCCTCTGTATTGGCTTCTGGAGCGTTAACGCCATCGCCATCTGCATGAAGCTAGTTACGAGGCTGTATCAAGCTTTGGGGAGTGCGGCCTCCCCTGCGGGCTACGTGGTTCCCTGTGTACGCTTCACCTGTTTCGTTCGGCCTTACATCGTGGCTTCCTCCACAGCTGCAACACTCGGTATGAGTGGTTGGTTAAACCTTGCTCAGCCGGGACTTGCACCCGGCAAGAAGCGCCAAGCTTCGCTTGGCGCACTAACGCTCGCCCTCAGCGCGAGCGACCCAACTGAGACCATTCGGTTTGGGCAAAACCGCCACCGGGCCGCGATGCGCTGCAGGGTCGGGTTAGCCTGTGACTGTAGTAACAACCCCTACAATCTTCGATGCGATTGCGTCAAGCTGTGCCCGATCGGCTGCTTGCCCATAGCGCTTCCAGCCAAATCCATCATCCTTGTGTCGAGGAATCACGTGCACATGCGTATGCAGCACTTCCTGTCCTGCCACTTCGCCCTCCGCCACAGAGAAGGTGATCCCTTCACATTGAGGGAATACCGCTTTGAGGGCGATGGCGACCCGCTGACCAGCACTCATTAAATGTTGCAGTTCGACGGGCGTAAGGTCGGTAAAAGCTTCTACGTGTCTGCGTGGTACGGCCAACGTATGGCCAGGATTGATCGGAGCGATGTCCAGAAAAGCCGCGACAACTGTGTCTTCAAACGCTCGGCTCGCCGCTAATTCCCCAGTGAGTATGCGACAAAATATGCAAGAGTTCATGTCTCACCAACTACCAGTGAACTCGATCTCAAAACTCGTTGATAAACGTTACCATTCTTCGCAGGCTAACTTTTAATTGTACGACACGGAGAGTTCCTATTAGCAGACACCTCTTCCTACGAATAGCCAGAACCGTCTATTGGTAGCCATCTCTATACGGCTATTCGTAGGAACCATTGCCTGGCTACATATAGGAGCTGGTCCTTCTATCGACGTCGGTTATCACCCACAGTGTGGCGCCGTGGGTGGTGGTGTAGGCCGAGAGCACGCGCAACCCTTCGCGGAGGGAGAGTTCGTTTTCCCGCCAATCCGCCTTGGAGACCTCGCCCCAATCGCCCGCGACGTGGCGCGCGAGAAATTCGCGTGGGTGCTGTCCGCTTGCGTCCAACGCGGCCAATGCGCCGGGGGTGGCCACGACGTGTCCGAGGGGAAACTTCGGAATCATGTGTGTGGTCTTCATGTGCTTCTCCTTTCTTCTTTTGAGAGTTCACTCTGTAAGAAAGAGCAAATTTTCGGAAGCCCTTTTCACCCACCCATGAAGGGGCTGAAGAAAAGGATGGAGGCGCAGCCTATCGCTGACGTGGGGGCGCGGACCCGCTCTGTGCAGGCCAGTGCCAGGACTGCTCTGGGCGTGAGGAGGAGAGGAGGCAGGGGCGGTCCTGGCACGCCAGCCTGCGAGCGGGGCAAGTGAAGTGACGGAGTGGCTATCGCTCAGGCGCAGCAGAGCGGAGCCGGAGCCGATGGATGCCGGAGTGACGCGGAACCCGGTCGTCCCGCAGTGGAGCGCAGCGCAGGCGAAGCGAAATGGAGGGCGTGCCGTGGTGGAGCGTTGGTCGGGCTTACCTTTTTGTGGGCGGGGACGTGTTCGTGAGCAGCGAGCGATCACGTGCGGGGCACTCCTATTGAGAGGAGTGGTCTGCTGGGAGAGGTGGTGGAGGGAAATGGGGGTCCACCTTGTTCGCTCGTCCTCAAGGCAGAAAATGTTTCCTTGTCCTATGCCTCACCGCACACGAGTGCGACGTCCTGCTCTCCACCCACGCAAATAGGCGTCGTCTCCCGCTCATGCCTCTGCCCTTCTCTGTCTCCCGATTTCTCTGCCCGCTGTTCCTTCCCGACCGGGAATTGCTGCGAGCCGAGGCTCCGGGAGTCATGGCGGACCGATTTTAGCGCTTGATGATTGTCGGGTCTCGGAAACCCACGCGGAAGTTTGGCGCTACCTCTTGCGACATATCCCTGCCTTTGGACGCCTTGTCCCAGTTTTGGATGTAGCGCGCCAGTGGCGCCAGTGGCACGGTTAGTACAATGCCGTTCAAGAGTCCGAGGATCTGCATCCGCACGGGAATCAGCCGCGCGCATTCGGAGACCATCACCAGCAACGTTCGTAGCGCTTCCTGCCACTGGGGGCGATCGGCAATGTGCGCCAGCCGCGCGATGCCCTCGATGGCACCAGCCGTGAGGTTACCCGTTAAACCGCCGAGGCTCCCATACTGCCCATCGTAGCCGAGCTTTGTTGCGGTTTCCGCAAACGGCCAGTCCGCGTCGTCGAAACGGAACCAAGTTCGGCCACACTGGAACCCCAGCACGTACATATCCGCTCGCGCCAGGACGACGGGAATCACCGCGCCGGTCACAGCCACGTTTACGACTAGGTGTCCGTCCCGTCCGCGCGTCGTGTCGAGCGTCGCTTCGATATGTTTGAGTCCCATGTGCAGTCCTGGCCCCCGGTTGGTATAGTCGAGGAGCACAACTGGTAGCGTTCCAATCGCAATGGGCATCGTTTGCTCTCCTATTCGATTCCTGCGGAATGATGAAGTGGCGAACTTGAAAACGGGGTAACGGGAGGGCAGCTCCGGCGGGAGGCGATAGACTCCCAAAAATGTGACCGGTTATTCTCGTTTTTACGATTGGCCTTGGCAGTTTCCCACCACAATCATCTCTCTGGTTGCTTCACATCGCGTTGTAGCGCCTGGGAATTGCCGGTTCTGGCCATTGACGGAAATTTTGCTGACCGCGCACCGACTGAAACGTCCCATGCAATGCGAAATTGGCGGGAAAATGTCCGCCCTTCTTGCGGGATAGCGCACCGTCCTTCCCGCTCCCCTACTATTGCTGGACCTGCCGAGCAGTGCCTCAAACGCTTGCTCGCCCTGCCCGCCTTGGGCGTTCCCGAATTTTACCTCTTGGCGGCGGACAGGCGCAACCTCGCTCCCGTCTTACAAGACCATGCTCCGAAGAGCCTCGCCACACTTGGTGCACACGAAGTGCGGCACGGCAGGGACGGACACATCCTCGCCGTTGACCGCGTATACAGCATCCCCCGCGTTGCTTTCATCAGAGTCCCACAGGTTGGGCAGGCGTCATCAGGAAGCATGACGGTCCTGCGCTGTGGTGACGTGGGTCTGGTCTTCTTGTCAGTTGTCTTCTTCATTGCTTTCGTCACCAGTCGCCACCGAGGGTGATGGTAATGGACCGGTCCCCGTCGAGGATGGAGCCTGTCACTTGGACCGTGAATCGGTCGGAGTCATACACGTCAAAGGTGACCCCAATGGGCCTGAGGATGCGTCCCGCCGTCCAGAGTCCGTTGAGCACGCCACGGGGACGCTCGATATTATTCAGCGTCTTTTCCAACCCCGCGTAGCCGTTGGCCGCGTTGGGAAAGATGAGCGCCGTCCGCCGGATGACCTCGCTTACGATGCGCGCCGCCTTCTCGTTCGGCATCTTGCCCGCGAGCCAGTTACGAAAGTCAGTCTTCAATTTCAGCTCGTTCATAATGTGGTCGTAGAGATCGGGGGTGAGAGCGACACCCTTGGGTAAGGCGAGGACGAAGCCACTCTCGTCAATGTGAATGTTACACTGGGCGCCAATTTCGTGGACCGCGCAGTGCAACGCGGTAAATCGGATGGGGATGCCGGCGGTGCCAAAGCGTATGCGCATGAGATTGTTGGTCGTACGCGACTCTGGCAACACGGTAGCCGCGGGATTGTATGGAGCGGCACGCCAGATCTCACGCCAGCCCGTGCCAATCGTCTTCCCGAACGAGGCTTTCAACGCCCAGTGATCAGGATCTTCCTTCAAGCTCGCCAGCGCGCGCGCTCCCCATTGGTCCGTGGTATTCTCCAGCTCGCCCACCAGCGTGGCCGGGTTCGCGGCCACGAAGTTGATACCGTCGAGCGTGGAGTCGTGCGCTTTTAACGTACTGAAGAAGAAAGTCGTTCCCTGTTTCGGGTCTTGTTTTTTGCGTTGGGCGATGTGGGTCGCAAGAACAATGGGGGGATGCAAGGCGGCCAGCCGTGAGGCAATCGTGTGATAGGTCGCCCGGCCTCGCTCGGTTATCGGGGTTTCGGTCTTCAAAGGGTCTGAGGCTATTCCTGGCGTGCTCATACGTCACTCTCCGTGTCGAAAAAGACTGCGGGTTGCGCAGGACGCACTCGCGCTCAGGTGCCGACGCTGGCCAACACTCAATTTCTCCGGATTCTTGGAAGTTGTATCCGCAGTCTGACCTGACGTGGGCAGACTGTCTCTTTCAAGGTCGCTTCCTTTTCGTAGAGAGGCGGTAGCTCAGTCTGACTTCGGGGTCTGAGTAGCAATTGGACGGAAAACCGGGGTAAGCCACGGCGGTCACTGTTTCTTGCCGTCCCGATGCCGTGCCTGCCCGCCTGCAAGGACTTTGAGCCCGTCCTTGCGGAGCGTGCCGTCCGGCGCGACATGGCGGTAAAGCGTTTGCCGGGTAATCGCCAGTTCGCGGCATAAATCGGTCACTTTCGTTTCTTTTTGCCCCATGGCGGCCATGGCCAGCCGCACTTTTGCCGCCGTCATCTTGAAGGGCGCCCCGCCTTTGCGTCCGCGGGCACGAGCCGCTGCCAGTCCGGCCTTGGTGCGTTCGGAAATCAGGTCTCGTTCGAATTCGGCCAGCGCCGCGAAGATGCCAAACACCAGCTTGCCCGCCGCCGTCGTGGTGTCGATGGACGCGCCGTGCCCTGTCAGCACCTTGAACCCAATGTGGCGCGTGCTGAGATCGTGAACGAGGTTGATGAGGTGGCGCAGGTCGCGGCCTAACCGATCGAGTTTCCACACGATCAGGGTGTCCCCGCCACGCAGGGCCTTCAAGGCCGCGTCGAGTCCGGGCCGGGCATCGAGGCGGCCGGAGGCGTGATCCTCGTAAAGACGGCGCGGGGCAACGCCAGCGGCGCGGAGCGCATCGCGCTGCAGATCGGTGCTCTGCGAGCCATCCGCCTTCGACACCCGCATATAGCCGATCTGCATGTTGTCCCCTAAACGGTCGATTGTGTGACTGTTCCGAAAGTGGCCGTCGCGCAGCGTAAAACTGTCACATAGCCCATGATATATTCTCTGTCTTGTGGAGGGTATAACAGATTCCCTGTGTGACTGCATACGAGAAGAGAGGGGAATTGATGGCCGTCAGCTTTCTCACCGCCGCGCAGCGTGCCGGTTATGGTCGGTATCCCGATGTCGTGACGCCCGACGACTTGGCCCGCTGTTTTCACCTCAGCGACGACGATCGGGCCCAAATCATGAGCTGCCGCGGGCACCAGAATCGCTTAGGGTTTGCGCTGCAGCTGACCACCGTGCGGTATCTCGGCACCTTTCTCGACGACCCGATCAGCGTGCCGTCGGCCGTGGTGCACTCCCTGGCGCACCAATTGGCCATTCCGACCCTGGACAGCCTGCAAAGCTATCGCACGGGCGAGCAACGCGCGGCGCATGTCGCCAAGATCTGCCACCGCTATGGCTACAGTAACCTCGCCGAGCCGCGGGTCGGCTTGCGCCTGACGCGCTGGCTGTACGGCGTGTGCTGGACCGGCACCGAACGATTAGGCGCCCTGTTCGATCGCGCCACGGGGTGGTTGCTTACCCACAAGATTCTCCTGCCCGGCGTCACCACGCTGGAGCGCTTCGTCGTCCGCGTCCGCACTCGGGTCGAAGCCCGTCTCTATCGCCTGTTGACGCGCGGGCTCACCGTGCCCCAGAAAGACCAATTGCAACGACTGCTGCTTGTGCCGGACGGGGATCGGGTCTCCGTGCTCGACCAGCTGCGCTCGGGGCCGACGCGCATCAGTGGTCCGGCGCTGCGTGCGGCGATTGAGCGATTGACCGCCGTGCGGGCGCTGGGGATTACCATCCCGATGACGGCGCGCATTCCCGCAAGCCGGATCGCGTCCTTGGCGCGCTTCGCCAACCGCGCCAAAGCTCAGGCCCTCAGTCGTATGCCCCCGGCGCGCCGATTCGCGACGCTCGTGGCCTTCGTCCACTGTCTGGAAGCCACCGCCCAGGACGAGGTCCTCGAAGTCTTGGAGATGCTCTTGCGCGACTTGTTCAGCACCGCGAGGACGGCGGATCAAAAGGCACGGCTGCGGACACTCAAGGATCTGGATCAATCGACTGCCGCCTTGGCAGAGGCCTGTCAGTTGCTCTTGGATCTTGATGTGTCGGATGACAGCCTGCGCAAGACAGTGTTCGCGAAAATTCCCCGCGCCGCACTGGAAAATGCGCTTGAGCGCGTCGCGGCTTTGCTCCGGGCACCGGACGATGTGTATTACCAGAAGCTGGCGGAGCACTATCGCTCGGTCAGGGGGTATTTCCCCCAGGTCCTCGCCCACATCGCCTTCGAGGCGGCGCCGGCCGGTCGGCCGCTGCTCGCCGCCTACGAGTGGCTTCGCGATCAGCAGGCCCCCAACAAGCCCCACGTCAACGCGCCGCGAGAAGTCATCGACAAGGCTTGGCGTCGGTACGTCGTACTGAAGGACGGTGACATCGATATTCAGGCCTATACCTTCTGCGTCCTCAGCCATCTGCGGACCGCCCTTCACCGCCGCGACGTGTTTACCTGCCCGAGCTGGCGCTACGCGGATCCACGCGCGCATCTGTTGTCTGATGCCGAGTGGGCAGCCACACGCCCCATTGTCTGCCGCACGCTTGGGTTTGCGCCCGATCCGCAACCCATGCTCGACAGTTTAGCGGCGGAGTTGGACAGCACCTATCGCGAGGTGGCGCACCGACTGCCGGACAATCCGGACGTGCGATTTGAAAAGATCAAAGGCAAAGAAGCACTTATACTAACGCCGTTGGAGGCGCTGGGGGAGCCGCCGTCACTGCTCCAGCTGCGCAAGGTGGTGGCCGCGCGTCTGCCGCGCGTGGAGTTGGCGGAGCTGGTGCTGGAGGTGGTCTTACGGACCGGCTTCACGGCAGCCTTTACGCACCTGACCGATCGCTCCGCGCGCACGGCGGATTTTGCCGTGAGTCTGTGCGCCGCGCTCCTTGCCGAGGCGTGCAACACGGGACCGGAGCCCTTCATCCGTCACGACACGCTGGCACTGCGCCGGGATCGAATCGCCTGGGTCAAACAGAACTATCTGCGCGACGACACGATTACCGCCGGCAACGCCATCCTGGTGGCCGCCCAAAATCGCCTCACCCTGGCGTCCGCCTGGGGCGGCGGCGAAATCGCCTCGGCCGACGGCATGCGGTTTGTGGTCCCCATCCGCACCGTTCACGCCGGTCCCAATCCGAAATACTTTGGCCCGCTGCGGGGCATGACCTGGTACAATTTGTTGTCGAACCAATTCACCGGGTTGAACGCGATTGCGGTCCCCGGCACCTTGCGCGACAGCTTGGTCTTGCTCGCCGTCGTGCTCGAACAGCAGACGGAACTGAAGCCCATGCAAATCATGACCGACACCGGCGCATATACCGATGTCATGTTTGGCTTGTTCCGACTCCTCGGCTATCGCTTCTGCCCGCGCATTGCCGACATCGGCGGGACCCGCTTCTGGCGCATCGACCCCAAGGCCGACTACGGCAAGCTCAACCTGGTCTCCCAGCATCAGCTCAAGCTCCAGCGTATTACCCCGCACTGGGACGATATGCTCAGACTCACCGGCTCGCTCTTGCAAGGACGAGTGCCCGCCACCGGCATCATGCGGACCCTGCAGGTGGGCGAGAACCCGACGCGATTGGCACAGGCCATCGCCGAATTCGGCCGCCTCGACAAAACGCTGCATTCGTTGCGCTACATCGACGACAAAGACCTGCGCCGAGGCACCCTGACGCAACTCAATCGGGGGGAAGGACGGCACAGCGTCGCGCGCGTCGTGTTCAGCGGGAAACGGGGTGAACTGCGCCAGCGCTACCGCGAGGGCCAAGAAGATCAACTCGGCGCGCTCGGCCTCGTCGTCAACATGATCGTGCTCTGGAATACCATCTACCTGGAGGCCGTCCTAGAGCAACTCCGCAAGGAAGGCTATCCGGTGAACGAGGCGGACAAAGCGCGGCTGTCTCCCCTGATCCACGAGCACATCAACACGCAGGGGCGGCATTCGTTCATCATGCCGGAGGCGGTGGTCAAGGGGGAGCTGCGGGCACTGCGAAACCCGGCCGAGGAGCCGGACTAAAACTCTTCCTACCGTCGGCCCCTGCCGTGCCGGCAAAACATTCGTGCCCCGCTCGCCATGTCGCTCTGGCTTACCCCGGTTTTCCGTCCAATTGCTACTCAGACCCCGTGTTGGGAAATACCCATGATTCCACTGCTAGGCATGCGTCCTTGCATCCGAGCAAGGAGGAAGGCGCACAGGTCCAGCAAGAGCCTGTGCGGCTTGTGAATGCGGCGGCTTTCAGAGAATAACACCGGGATGTAGTGGAAGTCCCCGAGTCGCGACGGGCCATCCACTCGCTTCAGTCCGTCGAACACCAGCGAAGCCTGGTCGTTTTCCAAGGTAATATCAAGGAGGAACGCTTTGCCCCGTCGGAGCGTAGCGAGACTGAGAGGAAGGTCTCGTGCTGTGTCTTGTTGAAGCACGGAGATTCGCTCAATCGCGCGGCATCTCACTGCACCTTGTAATTCCGCACGGAGTACTTCGTACGCTGACTTCGTGCCGTGCTGTTTGAGAAGTTGCAGGTGGGCTTTGTACGTGCAATGCAGGTAGGACTCAATGATCTCCCGTGTGATCTTTGTTGCCATAGTCACGCCTCCCCGTTCGAGAAGCTACGTGTATTGATTATAACTACTAGTGAATCAAATCCTTGTTTTTATTTATCGCGCCTCGCGATTGTTGGTTGATGGATTGTCACCGTCGCGAGGTGCCTCTAGCTCTCTGCTTTCTTACTCCCACGGCATGTCATACCAATGAATAAACTCTCCGTAGGCCTCGTCGGCAATGCTGTATTTCGTCCCACGCGCACTCGTGCGCTCAAACGGCACCTTGGCATCTTTGAACAGGTGGACCACGGCATCATGGAGTAGTTCTTCCACCTCGCTTGGGTCACCCACTTCAGTCGCTTGGATCAACGAGGATGCCAGCGAGCTGGCGTCTCCCTCGTCCTTCCGGTCAGCTGCCGCTATACTCGCGGCATATTGCAACATGCCAGCCAGCACGACGGAAAGCCGGTGTGTGCGTCCATGAGGGACCAATTCCTGTAGCATGCGAACCCACATCGCGTAGGTGTCCGCACCGACAACTGCATCAAGACTGCGGCTCGTTTTCTGAGTCGTTGCTCGTTTCTGTTTCTGGGTTTTCATCCTGTCATGTGTACGCAATTGAGGTACCGTTGCCAAGCCTCAATCTGCTGGCGTTCGTCCGCGACTCTGAGGAGGTGCTGTGCGCTTCTTCCGAACGCCTCCGTGGCCACGGACAGGAGCCGTGTGACTGTTTTGTCTTGACGCAGAACGTTCCCACGGGCAATTGTACGAGACCAGTTTCTTCCTGAGCTCATCACGCACGAAGACCACGATCTCGCTGTTCCTTTGCGCTTGTGTCTGCTGCTCGTCCAATCGGTCCCGGGAGCGAGCAGACAATTCCTGCTTAAATTCGTTGTATGGATAGGCGTAAACCTTCGCCTCGTTGATATCAATCAAAATCACGGGTTTCCGCTCCTCAAAGTCACGATAGGCACGGCACACCGTTGGCCACCACGCCTGTACGTACCCCCAATACTCGTCCATTACAGCTCTCCTTGATCTGCTACACTCCACTTGCACTGCCAGACAGGTTGCGCTTCGTCCAGGCACGTCTCTCTCTGCCGTGCTCGTTGCTGCAATCAGAGATCACCGTGTGTTTCGTTCGTATCCTCTGCCCATAACGGCTGGGCCTGCAGCACATCGGGGGTAAGCGTTCAAAGGTATAAAAAGTTTCACAACTTTTCTAACTGCTTGATTCTACAGCAATTGTATTTTGCAGAACACAGGCTATTGTTTGTGTAGTATGAAAACTAACTTCTTGTAATTTCAATGAGCTAGAAGATCAGTGAAACTTTTTGTACTTATGTGCAGTTACTCCCCACACTCTCTTACCCGCATAGGCACGTTTTTCCCGGGTTCCAGACCGTTTGCTTGACAGTAAAGAAACCGGTCGTTTCTTTTACTGCCAGACGGGCTCACGCGCCTGTTCGTTTTCCTTACCTTTTGCTGTAAAGAAAGCCGGTAAAGAAATCAAGGAAAAGATACTCGCCCTTGCCACCAGTTTCTTCACTATCGGAGTAATGGGGTCATTTTGTCCAACCCCTCGAATATACGACGCGCCGCATATTCGAGGGGTTGGAAAGATTTCCATAACTGTTCCATTGCTCCCCAGACCCCAAGATGAAAGGACACGGTTGGGCAGCTCGCGGTGCGCGTGAGCGTTGGCATGTTGATTCGCCGCGTTGATTGACGCGCCGAGAAAAACAGGCGAAATAAGGAATACAGAAGTGAGCGGTATAAGAAGCGAGGCAGTCCGAAGCGAAAGGACCAGGTGATGAACAGCACCGAACAAGTTGTGCAAGTGACAGTGAAGTTGCCGAAGGAGATTTACGATCGTGTAGTTCACGCAGCTGCTGGAGAACAACAGTCCCTCGAAGACCTGCTCAGTATCCTCGTCGCCGAAGGCTTGGACACTCATGCAAGCGTGCGAGAACTGTTTGAGCGCGTCTCCGCACAATACCGTGCCCGTCTTGCCCGTGAAGGGAAACTCGACCAGTCAGCCGACGAGGTACTGCAAGAATTACGCACGGCGCGGGAGCAGATTGCTAGTGAACTCTATCCGTCATGAAGCTGTGGCCTTGGATACGAACATCTTCGTCTTTGCTCTGCGCAAAGAGCCTGCGTATCCTGCATGTGAAACCCTCCTCTTCGACAAGTTGAGTGAACTCCACGTCTACCTGCCCTTACAAATTTTCGTCGAACTCCAACGCAACCTGACCGGTGCTGAGATGCGAGGGGTCTTACGCGTGCTGCGACGAGCCAAAACAGTGACCTGGGATTATGCCCCAGCTCCAGCAGAACGCATTGCCCACTGGGAACAGGAGGGAGCAAAGAAAGGCGATGCCGTAATTGCCGCGCATTTGGAAGCCGCGAAGATTGGCTATTTGGTGTCTGAGAACCGACATTTTCTGACGGAGATACCCGCATCACCCTTTCAGGTGTTGAGAAGCGCGGCGGTGCTGGAATTGTTGAAGTAAAGCAACAGAAGAGAGAAGACAACCTAACAAACCCACTGCACCGTATTGCCGCCCGCTTGCGGTTTCGGGTGAAGCTGAAAGGTCTCGGTTCGGGCGGCAAACGGTGACTGGGGGCGTTAGCGGCGCTGAAAAATTATGCCTCCTGAACTTATCCAACCGATCAGCTTTGTGGTCGCCGCGATAACTCTTGGCGTTAATCGTGTCTTCTCCATTGCACGGTACAGGCACGACAGGTCTTCAAGAAACATCGGGGTAAGCGTACAAAGGTGCAAAAAGTTTCACAACTTGTCGAACTGCTTGATGTTACAGCAATCGCATTTTGTCGAACACGGGCTCTTGTTTGTGGAGTACGAAAACCAACTTCTGGCAATGGCAATCGGGTAGAAGATCCGGGAAACTTTTTGTACTGATGCGCAATTCCCCCCACCTCTAACGAACGATGAAGAAGAACATCATCAGCCTTGAAGTCCCTCGCCACGGAGCATCGGTTCAACTCGTTCTCCGCGCGGGCGCATCCTCTGGTCAAGCGGTGATCGAGGTCTCCGACGACGTGGAGGTTCGTCTTGCGGAGCCAGCCGCCGCCCCGCCCCCCGAAACCCCAGAGGCGACGAACAGCGGCAAAGCGCCGGCCCCGAAAGCCCCAGCTCACGACCTTGACG
>JABFSC010000548.1 GCA_013140885.1 Deltaproteobacteria bacterium
ATACTCAGTAGGAAAATGCTGAAACGACCTCTATTCATCGTTAAGAGCCTTGCCGTTGCGTTCTTCTCGCTCCTGCTCTTGGAGTTTCTCCAAGAGCTTTGGGGTGGACCCCCGCAAGTGACGAGTGCGGTCTGTGAATCACCACCCGCAAGACAGATGGGAAACACCGTGACGCTCCACGTTGGGCGGAGCAGTGATCACCCACACGCAGTAGTCTGCGTGTGGGCAGAGAATGGCACAGAGCAGCTAGTCCTCTATGACCCTATAAATGCGGACGTTCGGTTAGAGTGCCTGTGGTTGCAAATCCTGTGGCTTCCACACTTTCGTGTATCAAGCCTGCTCTCGCTGGCGCCAACGTTGCTCCCCTTGCACGGCGTCCTTCCTAGAAGAACGGGACGTATTTGGGCTTCTTCGCCTTCGAACGACCCGCTCTTGCCAGGGAGGTGTCGGATACGATTCAGGTACCGCTCGGTGGAAGGCAATCAGACCATTTACTCCGAAGCATTTTTTCTTCCGTAAGAAACAAGAAGCATACGCTTGGCATGCCATACTTCAGCACTTCATTATGGAGGCAGACAAACGATCGCTTGGGTGCTCCGGGCGTTCGGCAACACCGAGATCGAGGCCCACGGGCAAGCTCGTTGGGGGGGCCTAACGTCCGGCGGTCTCACGAAACGCCGGGATCACTTCCTGAGCAAATCGTTTCAATCCCTCGCGGTCGTAGGGTTGGGCGCGCTCGGTTAAGATGAAATGCGTGATCCCCGCGTCAATGAACGCTTGGACTTGCTGCTTCAGCTCCGCGGCGCTGGTCCCGGCGATGATCGTGCGGCGGGCTTCTTCCGGGGTCATCTTGGTGTAGTAGCGGGTGAGCATTTGCACGGCCCGCTCCACCTTGGCGGGATCGGTCGAGAACACCAGGAACGTTTGATAGGACTTGTCCATGCCGGAGCAGTCGCGTTGCACCTTCGCGCAGGCGGCGTCGAGCGCTTTGATCTTCTCCGCGATTTTCTCCGGCGTGAACCCGGCGGGCACGCTCCATTTATCGGCGTAGCGGGCCACCAACGGCAGCGTCAACTTCTCGCCTTGGCCACCAATCGTAATAGGCGGACGCGGTTGCTGTTGCGGCTTGGGCATGAACGGGGCTTTGTCGAGTGTGTAATACTGACCCGCGAAAGTCGCCTCCTTCTCGGTCCAGAGGGCTTTAATGACCTGCAACGCCTCATCAAGCCGCGCGGCCCGTTCCTTCTTGGTGTGGAAGGGGATGCCATAGGCGAGATGCTCGCGCTCGAACCAGCCACCACCAATGCCAAACTCCAGACGGCCATGACTCAGGAGATCGACCGTGGTCGCCATCTTGGCGAGAATCGCGGGATTGCGGAATGTGTTGCTGGTGACCAGCACGCCGAGGCGCACGCGTTTGGTCTTTTCCGCCAAGGCACCAAGTAACATCCACGCATCGTAGGCGGGGCCGTCCTCCTTGCCGAACTGCATGACATGATCGTTAAGCCACATCGTGTCATAGCCCCGGCCCTCGGCGTCTTGCCAGAGTGTGATGAGGTCATCAAGCGACGGGACCTGGTGGGCGGTCTGGATACCGAACTGAATTGTGCGTTTGGGGGTGGGTGGTTCGGCGTGGACGGCGGAGGTCCAGGAACACAGGGCAAGAGCAACCACGAAGGCAATCGTTTTCATTGCTGTTCCACCCTCTCGTATGCCTCAGCCAATAAATCGACCGTATGCACGGCTTTGATGGGCAATCCCCGTTGCTGTAACCCGGCGCGAATTTGCATGAGGCAGCCAGGATTTCCCATCACTACTAGTTCGGCTTCCGTCGCTTCGATGTTCTTCACCTTCTTGTCGAGCAGCCGTCGCGCCATCGCGGGTTCGGTCAGGTTATAGGTGCCCGCGCTGCCGCAACACCAATCCGACTCTTGCAATTCCGCGATCTGGAGCCCAGGAATCGCCCGCAACAGCGCACGTGGCTGCGCGCGCACGTTCTGACCGTGGGCGAGATGACACGCATCGTGATAGGTCACTTTCTTGTTGACGGCGCGTGAGGGCGGGATGAGCGGAATACCACCGAGAAACTCAGTCACATCCTTGGCCTTTGTGGCCACCTGTTTGGCTTTGTCGCGATAGGCGGGATCGTCCTTGAACAGCTCGCCGTATTCTTTCACCATCGCACCGCAGCCGGCGGCGTTAATGATCAGTGCGTCAACGTTCAAGCCGTGAAAGACATCAATGGTTTGACGTGCCCGGTCGAGGCCATCGGGCTTGTTGCCATTGTGGAGCAGCAGGGCACCGCAGCAGCCCTGGGCTTTGGGCACGAGCACCTCACAGCCGTTATGGCGTAGCACCTTGACCGTGGCTTCGTTCGTCGCGCCAAACACCGCGGGCATGACACATCCCGCCAGCACGGCGACCGTGTACCGTTTCTCGCCAATGGCGGGATAATGTTCGAGGAGGGTGGCGGAGGACACACTGCCGCGCTCGGGCACCATGCTGAGCCAGGAGCGGAGTTGTTGCGGCAGCTTCTCCACGCGCGCGAGGCGACTGAGCCCCAAGGCGGAGCCGACTTTGAGCATGGTCGCGAACACCCGCACGCCGAGCGGGTTCGGAAACACTTTGTCGATGGTCCAGCGTTTGAGGCGGTCGAGCAGTGGGCGGCGGTATTGTTCCTCAACAAATGCACGCGCGCTTTCGATCAGCTCGCCGTAATGCACCCCGGAAGGACACGCGGTCTCGCAGGCGCGACAGCCGAGACACAGATCGAGGTGGCGGACGACCTCGGCATCAAGCGGGAATTTGCCCTCGTGCAGGGAGCGCATGGTGGCGATCCGGCCACGGGGCGAGTCCATCTCGGTGCCGAGTTCGACATAGGTCGGACAGAACGAGAGACACAGGCCGCAGTGGACGCAATCGAAGAATTTTTCGTAATCGACGAAGTTGGTGGGTGTAGGCGTCATAATAGTGACTATACGTTTTTGCGAGGCGTATCCGTTACGAGATCAAAATCCGATTCGCCCCAACGGCGTACGGATTTCAATGAACCGAGAAGGCAGTGCGCAACATCACCTGCCGATCATCACGTTCTCAGGGTTCAATGCCAATAAGAACAAGTGGCACCGCCGGTACCCCTCGGCCCTGACGGACAACGTTATAAAATTCGCCTTCGTAATAGGCGACTCCTGAACTCATTTGACTTTGCAAGGACTTCATCGGAAGAATCTCGACCCCGACATCAATCCGATCACCAACGTAGAAAGCAAGGTGCTTCACAAATAGATCATAGGCGACAAACGCATATTTCCCGAACTGGACCTCAATGGCCACACGGTCCTTAATAAAGTCGGTCTGATTGTAACTAAAGATCGGCGTTTCTCCAGCAGCCCTGATCTCTCGCTTTTGCTCCTCAGCCGACATCGTCAGCGTCTTACGGATTAGCTTTTCTTTTCGGGTCACCCAGTAGCTCACTCGGCTTTCCTCCCAAGAACGTTCTCGAAGCAAACCCTTGAATGCCGCGTTCATATCAATCGGACTGTAGAGGAGCTTTCCTTGCATGGTCTTTTCTTTGGAGACCTTGGTCCGGCACTTGTTTGCCTCCACGTTGACGATGACCGATTGAATCTCTTGCCAAAGAATGGGCTTGTGTACGAGAAGAAACTCAAGCCCGTTCAGATGCGAGTAGGTTTCCGCGATCCTCATCGGCCTGCTGTTTTCCTGTATTTCGGACTTCTCTCAAACAGCCGAATCTGTTCGGCGTCCTTCTTCCAAGGGGCGATAGTCAAGCTGTTCC
>JABFSC010000126.1 GCA_013140885.1 Deltaproteobacteria bacterium
ACTCAACACACTGCGGGAGCTGCCGATCATCGGCGACGTGCGCGGACACGGCCTGCTCGCCGCCATTGAGATCGTGAAGAACAAGGAAACGAAGGAGATGTTTCCAGCGGAGATGCGCATTGCCCAACGCGTCTGGGAAAAAGCGTTGGACACTGGCGTGATTACCCGTGTCGCGGGAGGCAATAACGTCGCGGTATGTCCGCCGCTGATTATCACCAAGGAGCAGATTGACGAACTCGTCTCCGCGCTGCGCAATGCCGTGCTTGCGGTTATGGCGGAACTCGACAACACCTGGCAAATGGCGAGCGGGAAATAACCCTCACATGAATAACAACAGTGGCCTCCCTCCCCTGCTTATGATCCTGGGCGTCATGCTCGTTGGAGCGGGAGGGCTCCTCCTCGGGTATGTCGGGCTGTTGGTGTACCAAATCATCAACCCCCCGGAGGAAGTGAAGATCGTCCAATTCATACTTTCTCACATCCAGATAGGAGACCGAGCCATCTACGGAAGTATTGGCAAGGAGACATTCGAGGTCAATGTAGCAGCCCCAGTCCGAACGGCGCTCTTTCTCTTTCTTGGGGTTCTTATCCTTGGCGTGTTGGCGAAGATCCTCAGCACGCTCATCTCGAGTGGGCTAGAAATGATACGCATGGCAAAGACGCCTCCGAAGGAGGAGTTGAAACAACGCATCACCGAGTCGCTCGTGAGGAAATAATATGCAAAGCACCATCACGGAAATCGCACCAGACCTCTACCGAATCTCCACATTCCATCCCGATTTCGGCATCCAATTCAATCAGTTTCTGATCAAGGACACAGAGCCGTTCTTGATGCACACCGGCTTCAAGAAAATGTTTGCCACGACGCAGGAAGCCGTAGCGTCGATTATCGATCCCACGAAGCTGCGCTGGATTGGCTTTAGCCATTTTGAGCCTGATGAGTGTGGGGCATTGAACGAATGGCTGGCCATTGCTCCCCAGGCTCAGGCACTCGGCAGTTTCGTGGGCGCGATGGTGATGCTCAACGACTTCGCGGACCGCGCCCCGCGCGTGCTCGCGGATGGTGAAGTGCTGGCCATTGGACAGCATCGCCTGCGGTTCCTCTCGACCCCACAAGTGCCTCACGGGTGGGACTCTGGCCTCTACTTCGACGAGACCACACGGACACTGTTATGCTCAGACCTCTTCTTTCAGCCGGGTGATCCAGAACCGCTCACCGGAGCCGACATCGTCAGTCAAGCAAAGGAAGCCATCCAAGGTGGGCTGACCGGACCAATGGCGAAAGACATGCCTTACACTCCGTATACAGACAGCACCCTGCGGCGGCTTGCGGCCTTGGCCCCAACCACGCTTGCGACCATGCACGGCTCTTCATTTCGTGGTGATGGTCAGAAGGCGATTCTTGAGCTGGCGATGGTGCTCAAGGATCTGCTAAGCACCTCTGAGGGTGGGTCCAGCGGATAGTGCTCGGCCTCATCGACGTCGATGAAAGTGACCATACGGAGATTTTTGCTATGCCAAGTTTTCAACCGACAGAGGAACAGCAGCTCATTCGCGACACCGTTGCTGCTTTTTCTCGCGAACAAATCCGCCCATTGGCACGCGAATCCGATGAGAGCGGTCAGATTCCCAGCGCGATCATTCAACAAGCCTGGGACCTCGGCCTTGTCCAAAGCCCGATTCCCGAAGCCTTCGGCGGTTCGGGGGAAATCCCTTCAGCACTGACTGGCGTGCTCATCTGCGAGGAATTGGCATGGGGCGACCTCTCGATCGCGGTGCACCTGCTCGCGCCTCGTCTCGTGATTCAGCCCGTGCTCGCTCTGGGAAACGCCGCACAGCAACAACAAGTGTTCTCCGCTTACACCGGCCAGCATTTCACAGCGGGAACCGCGGCGGTTGTTGAGCCACGCTTCGGCTTTGATGTGAATGAACTCGCCACGACGGCAACGCCACAGGCGAACGATTTCCTCCTCAATGGCACCAAATGTTTTGTTCCCCTCGCCACCGAGGCCCAGCATATTCTGGTGTACGCGCGGACTCAGGACGCACTAAGCGCGTTCATCATTCCGCGGGGCACGCCAGGGCTAACGATTTCGGAGCGGGAAAAGAACATGGGGCTCAAAGCGGTGGCGACCTACGAACTGACGTTGGACAACTGTCGTGTCCCAGCGTCAGCTCGACTCGCGGGTAGCCTCGCGCCCATCTTGAATCGTTCACGAGTGGCCCTGGCATCACTCGCGGTGGGGGTAGCACGGGCGGCGTTTGAGTACGCACGAGATTACGCCAAAGAACGCCGCGCCTTTGGTTCCGCCATCGCGCAAAAACAGGCGATTGCCTTCATGTTGGCGGAAATGGCGTTGGAGATTGACGCCGCTCGATTGTTGACCTGGGAAGCGGCATGGAAAATCGATGCGGGCCAAGACACGGTCGCGGGCACGGGCACAGTCTCTGGCGCAACGCGTGAAGCCTGCATCGCCAGAAACTACGCCACCACTATGGCGCTCAAGGTCACGGATAATGCGCTCCAGGTCCTCGGTGGGCATGGCTACATCCGCGATCATTTGGTTGAGCTGTGGGTACGAAACGCTCGTGGGTTCGCAACGCTGGAAGGATTGGCAATCGTCTAAAAAGACGGAGGTTTTATGATCGATTTTTCTCTCTCATCCGACACGGAAAACACCCGGCAGATGATCCATGCGGTCGCGGACCAAACCATGCGCCCGATCTCGCGCGACTATGATGAACGGGAACATGAAAAGCCGACCGAATGGCTCACCCTCATGTGGAATGCCGCCAAAGGGATGGGAAATTTTGGCGAGACCGACAAAAAATCATCCAAAGGGGAACGGAAACCATCGGAACGGATTCTGCGCTCATGTGTGATGATTGAGGAGCTGTCCTGGGGTGATGCTGGGTTATATCTCAGTATTCCCAATTCCGGGCTGGGCGGCGCGGCGGTATCGGCTGCCGGGACACCGGAACAGAAAGAACGCTTTCTTGCCCGCTTTCGCGATGGCGAGCCCAAATGGGGCGCGATGGCCATTACTGAACCGGGCTGCGGATCGGACTCAGCCGCCGTTGCCTCAACCGCTGTCCGCGACGGCGACCAGTGGGTACTCAACGGTACCAAGATTTTCTGTACCAGCGGGCTGATGGCCGCCGAGAAATCAGAAGGGTTTGTCGTCGTGTGGGCAACCGTCGATAAGTCCGCTGGCCGTGGCGGTATTAAGGCGTTCGTGGTCGAGCATCACACCCCCGGCATGACCGTCGCCAAATGCGAGAACAAAATGGGCATCCGCGCCTCGGATACAGCCATGCTGGTTTTCGAGGACTGCCGCATCCCCCTCGATAACCTGCTTGGTAGCGCGGAAGTGCAACAGTCAACCGAAGGCTTCAAGGGCGTGATGGCGACGTTTGATGCCACGCGCCCGTTGGTCGCCGCTAGCGCCATTGGCATTGCCCGTGCCGCCGTCGATTTCGTGCGAGACGCATTACAGAAAGAAGGGGTCGAAATTCGCTACCACGTGCCACCTACCAAACTCACCACCATTGAACGTGACTTCATGGAGATGGAGGCTGACTTGCAGGCGGCCCGGCTCCTCACGTGGCGAGCGGCGTGGATGATCGACCAGGGGTTGCGCAACAGTCTGGAAGCCTCAATGGCAAAAGCCAAAGCGGGGTCGATGGTGACGCGGGTCACGCAAAAAGCGGTCGAACTACTTGGCCCACTGGGCTACTCGCGCAAGATTCTGGTGGAGAAATGGATGCGCGACGCCAAGATCAACGACATC
>JABFSC010000319.1 GCA_013140885.1 Deltaproteobacteria bacterium
CGTCGTTGGCGATGACGCCCTCTCCTTTCTCGGCCACCCATCCGACAATGCCTTGCCCCAGTGGCAAGCGAAACTCTTCCATCCGCGCGCCGCCCAACGTCATGGCGAACGCGAGTTGCTGCTCCGCCTCATCAATCAACGCGAGACTACAGGCGTCCGCGGCAAACAATCGCAACGCGGACTCCAGCAGGTGCTGTAACAGCTCTTCTGGTTCCGTCATTCCGATCAACTGCTGGGTGGCGTCGATCAAACTCGTGAGTCGTTGCTGAATTTGGTTCGTGTGTAGCGGCATGGCACAGCTCTCGTACCACATTGATAACAATCATCCAAGGATCAACACCTTTCGACCTCTGTCGGACACGCCGACAATCGAGAAAATTTCCAACAAATGAAAGCACTTACTCATTCGCCGTCCTTCCTCTCACTCTTCTGTTTCAACATGGCACAGCCTCTGCATTTCCTCAGCAAGAACGCGATGGAGTGAAACAGGAGGTTCGCATGAAAAGACCATAAGAAAGCAAACATTCGGCTGAACGAAACATGGCGAGCAAATCGAGTGAAAGGTGAACCGAGTTCTTCCCCTTTCATCGCACTGCACGTCACAAAGGCAAAGGAACACCGAGGAAGAACATCAACAGACACAAACAGACACAAGGAGAAAGACAATGAACGCACGAAAAATCACCACTGGCATTTTGACGGCGGTCGTCATGGCAACACTCGGTCTCTCACAGGCTCACGCCGTCGATGGCAAGCTCTATCCGGGATCAATGTGTAATCGTTTTGCTGGCGCCACCACCGTACTTCCAACACTAAACGCGAGTAGACTCCTCAACCCTTCAACCACGACGGTGCTGCGCCTTGATTGTCCGGTCATCCACGATTCCATCGCTCCAAACCTTCAGAGTGGCTATGTCGATGTGATCGACCAAAACTTTAGTGGCGACGTGGTCAACAACGAGAACAACCAGGTCTGTGCGGAACTCTTCAGCACCTCGCAAGTGCTTTCTTCATTCCTCACGATACGGTCGACGGGTCGCAGGTGTACCACCGGCGCAAGCGCCACAAGCAAGCGTCTGTTCGTCGGTGGCCTCCCCGCCAATAGCAATGCCCACTACTTCTATGGCATCACGCTTCCGCCGAAATTTTCCGGGTTCGAGTCGGCGGTCATTTCGTATCGGGTTGACGAAAACGAGTAACGCGGTAGCCCACGGAGCGCTGGAGAAATCTCCGGCGCTCTCTTTACCCAAGTCCTTACTCAAGAGAGGAGATACACAATGAGATGGTCAACAAGAAAATCCGTATTGCTGGGGCTGGCGGTTGGACTCATCATTAGCGGTGGGACTATCCTCTGGATGCACGAGCAGAGTCCCTCGACCACGCGGATAATGGCTCCAGTCACTGAGCCAGCCACACCGAAAACATCCCAAGAGCTTGCCGCCCTCGCGGCGGAGGTGGCACGTTGGAAGAGTGAGATACAAAGCGACCTGTCAACACTCCGCTCGCAACTGGCCAACGTGGACCGCGACCAAGGCTCGACGAACCAGCAGCTCGACCACATCGCCGATAAGATCAACCAACTCGGTAGCGAGGAAGCGACCAGCGCGGCCGGCGACAAAAAGGACGAAGGGGCTCCTCTGACGTCGGAACAAGAACGCGAGCGCGAGCGTGCCCACAACCAGGCGGAACTCACCCTCATGGAAGGCACCTTGCGCGCCGAGACCCCTGACCCCGCGTGGGCCAGCACGGCACAGCTCGCGCTGCGGACCACCTTCCACCAAGAAGAACGCCCTGGCATCCAGATAGTCGATGCCGAATGCCGCAGGACGCTTTGCCGTATGGAGTTGGCGCTAGACAGCTCTACCACGCAAGACAGCTATCGCACCCTCCCCGACCTGGTTCCTTGGTCCGCCCCGATCATCATCCAAGTTGACACCGAAACAGGAGCAGCGGTGATGTATCTCGCTCGCGAAGAACACTCTTTACCGCGGATGCGGGAATGAGCGTCGGAGGTAGGTCTGAACTCACCTGACGGAACTTACCACACCGAAGCCCACAGTTCCGTGGCAGTCAACCGCGATCACCCAGATATCCGTTGCCGTAAGATGTTCCTCTTGTCCGGGGCACTCAGACTCGTTACGCTCTCTCCGTGTCTTTGAATGAGTACGGAGGAAACACCCGATGGCCAAACGAAGTGTCACTGCGCGGGTCGAGGAAAAACAACTACGTCAAGCGAGCCGGTATCTCAAAACTCGCCGCCCCTCCGAGACTCTGAAAGCGGCACTCGATTTCGTGGCGGAGAAAGCCGCGCACGAACAGGTCGTCCGAAAATATAGCGGAGTCGGCCAGCCCGATGCCTTCCAAGACAGTTGAACTCGCGGTGATCGACACCTCGATTTACATCGAGAACTTTCGCACGGGACGTTTCACATCGCGCATTGTGGAAAGTCCTTTTCTGTTTCGTGGCGTCTCCATCGTAATTCACGAGCTGCTCCGAGGCATCAGAAAGCCAGAAGAACGCGAATTCGCGCTCGACTTGGCCGCCAATCTCCGCTTGTACACTCCGACGGAACGCATTTGGTTGGACAGTGGAGAAATCGTTTCACACGTTGCGCAGGCAATAGGGATATGAACGACGGAAGATTCAAGAGCTGTCCTTTGACGTGTTGATTGCGTTGACGGCGCGTTCTATCGGAGCCACGGTGATTACGCTTAACCGCCAGGACTTCGAGGACATTCAAAGTTATCGAAATTTTCGCCTCGTCTGCTGGGAATGACTGCTCAAAAACACGTGCATCCGATAATCCCTCCAGCGTTGAGGCAGCCGTACTCACACAACCTCGCCCGCTCTCATCGCTTCAGGTCCGCCTCGGTGTATTCAACTTCGTTGTCCGTATAGCGCGCGGCGAGGTGGGTCAGCGCGATCTCGGACCACTCCTCGTGCTGTGCTCTAAAGCTCAGGTATTCGGCATAGTGTTGCAGCTCACGCACGAAGTTCTCAGGTAGGCGTTCGATGATCTCGACCACGACTTCCTTGCTTGTCACTGAATAACCTCCATTGAGAGACGGACCTTGGACTTTAGACCTTGGACCTTGGACTGTTACTGCGGAATATAGAACCCGCGTGGCGCGTGCAGGCCAGCCTTTTTCTTCTTGCGGAAGATGATGCTTTCATTCTCCTGTCCCGAAGCCGCGAGTTTCTCCACTTTTTCGGCTTCGATGCCACTGGCTAAACGATGCGTGTCCAGCGTTTTCTCGACCGCGAACGTGCCCGTCACACGGCAGACTTCGCCTTGTTTCATCGTTGGTTTTCCCCACACGAAGACGGGTACAGGCCGGTCCTCGGCATCACGCAGCTCGAACGTCGTGTAGGGCTTGTTGCCATAGCGCGTGATGACGTTGGCGATTTCGCCAACCACGGTCACCGGCTTTTGGTCAAATGAAGCCGGGGTTGTCGCGAGTTCCGCGACCGTGTGGGCGGCAGCAGGCAGAGCAAAACACAAGAGCAAAAAGAGCACGACGACATTCGACATATCCACATTCCTTTATTTCCCGAAAAGATGAAATCCCGCGGCCATCATCGACGATGCCGTCGCCGTTCGTGTCCGCGCCCATTGCCAGAGGTTGCGTGGCGCGAAGTGGCGCAGCCGTAACCCACGCAGATCGTCGAAGAACGAATAGACCACCGGCGTGACCAGCAACGTAATGAATAAACACATCGCTTGTCCACCAACCACCACCGTCGCCAGTGACGCGCGTGGGGCCGCGCCGTCGCCTTTTCCCA
>JABFSC010000010.1 GCA_013140885.1 Deltaproteobacteria bacterium
CTCCCGACGCGTCCGCCACGGCGGCTCCCCCCAGCCCCGCGAAGAAACCGCCGCCCCCAGGGCATGGGCGCCACGGGGCGGACGTCTACCGGGCGGCGCCGCCAGTGGAGTGCCGCCACGACACCTTAGCGGTGGGCGAGCGCTGTCCGGCGTGTGGGCGGGGGACCTTGTATCGATTACCGCCCGGCATCGAAATGCGGCTGGATGGTAACGCGCTGTTGTCAGCGGTGCGCTATGAGCTGGAGAAGTTGCGCTGCTCGGCCTGTGGACAAGTCTTCACGGCCTCCATGCCGGTGGGCGCGGGGGCGGAGAAGTATACGGCGCGCGCCCGGGCCGTCTTAGCGCTGGGGCGCTACTACCTGGGCCTGCCCTGGTATCGGCTGGAAGGCTTTCAGGCCTTGGTCGGCGTGCCGGTCGCCGATGCCACCCAATGGGATCAGGCCGAGCTGGTGGGGGATTGTAGCCATGCGATCTTCCAATGCTTAGAGACGCTGGCGGCGCAAGGCGAGGTGATTTTTCAAGACGATACGCCCCAGCGCATTCTGACGCTCATGGAGGAGAATGACCAAGCGCGCGCTCGCGCGCAGGCGCAGGGGAAAGCCAAGCCAGAGGAGCGGACGGGGATGCAGACCACGGCGTTGCTCGTGCAAGTGGGGCCGCACCGGATCTGTCTCTATTATACGGGACGGCGCCATGCCGGGGAGAATTTGGCGGCGCTCTTGAGCAAACGCGAGCCCGCCCGTGACAAACCGGTGGTGATGTCGGATGCGTTGAGCAGCAACAACGCGGCGGAAGACACGCTCATTCGCTGTCATTGTCTGGCGCATGGGCGGCGCAAGTTTAGTGAGTTGGAAGAAGTCTTTCCGGCTGAGAGTGCGGTGGTGGTGAACGCGCTCAAGGCCGTGTTCGATCATGAGGAGTATGCCCAGACGGAACGGATGACGGCGCAGGACCGCTTGGCCTATCATCAGGACAAGAGTGGCCCGATCATGACAGAGCTCCAGCGCTGGCTGGAGCAGCAAACCGTGGAGCGGTTGGTGGAACCCAACAGTAGTTTGGGAAAAG
The DNA here is from genome assembly GCA_013140885.1 of Deltaproteobacteria bacterium. GTDB lineage: Bacteria > Desulfobacterota > Binatia > Bin18 > Bin18 > JABFSC01. The sequence continues at coordinate 1,066 of JABFSC010000010.1, forward strand.
CGATTGCGTATCTGGTGGACCATTGGGACACCTTGACGCGATTTTTGCATCACCCGGGGGCGCCCCTGGACAACAACCTGGCGGAGCGCGCGTTGAAACTGGCGATTCGGCAGCGCAAGAACTCCTTGTTCTATGCCACGGAGCATAGTGCGTACATTGCCAGTATCCTGACCAGTGTGATTGCCACCTGTATCCAAGCCGGGGTGAATGCGTTGGACTATTTGGTTGCGGTCCAGGAGCACCGCCAGGAGGTCTTCGCCACTCCCAGCGCATGGCTGCCGTGGAACTATCCCCGCGCGGCGGTGCCGCCTTAAGAGATGGCCCGCCACTCCGGAGCCATGTGCGCGCGGTCGGGAAAGCCGTTCCACAAGAGGATACTCAACTCGCGCGCCGCGAGGGACACGCTTCCAGTGGTGGCCGACGGCCACCACTGGAAGTGGCCCTGGGAGAGGCGTTTGGTACAGAGCCAAAACCCTTGCCCATCGTAGGCCAGGAGTTTGAGCGTCGTGCCCGTGCGGTTACGGAAGACGTAGACGGCGCCGCTCAACGGGTTCTCGGCGAGGGTGTGGCGACACAGCGCCGCGAGGCCATCAATGCCCTTGCGAAAATCGACGGGCTGCACGGCGAGAAAGATGCGACTTTGAGGCGTGAGTTGGAGCATTAGCGCGTCTCCAGAAAGGTCTGAAGCAGGGGCACCAGGGCGGGGACGGCATCACTATAGGTGATTCGCAACCGGCTGCCATCCGCCCGCTGGACCTCGACCTCCGCCGTCGAGGTCCGCCACGCGGCGGGCGGCACTTCCACAAAGTGGGGAGCGGCGGGGGCGGACGGCGCCCCCGCCACGGGGCGCGCGGTGTCCCGCCGCCGTTTCAGCACCTGGGGGGTGAGACCGAGCTGTTTGGCCACGCGCGTCAGGGGCAAGTGTGCGGTCAGGGCAATGGCCTGCGCCCACAAGGGTTGAGGAATGCGCCCGCGTGAGGTGGGCCGACTCGCGCGCCACTGGGCGAATTGGCGGGTGACGTGCTGGAGATGTTCTTCGACTTGAGCCAACGGCAAGTGTGTCATGCGTGTGTTCCTTCCTATCCGCAAGTGTTCTGCGGCAGGAAGGAAAGCGCATTACGCTGCGAAAGTCACGCACGCCCACCGGAGGCACACGATAGGTTTGTATCCAGCGCCAGACTGATCGTTGCCCTGCGCCACCGTCTGGGCAATCGTGGCCACCGCTTTGCCTCGGTGCCAGAGGTGAAGGGCGCGCCGCCACCGTTGCTCTAATTGGCTCGCTGTTGCTCGGGGTCTCATAGCCCCAGCCATAACTCTGGGAGAACTGCTGTGCCATTCTGTCCGAGAAATTCAAGAACTCTTTGATGTTTTTTAGACTTCACCATCTCTGTTACTTTTCGTAGCAGAGATGGTGGGCTGGGTCTAAGAATAATGATAGTCTGCTTCTCCCGTGCATCTTCTCTTAGTTCACCTCAAGACCTGGAAACATTTAGAAGTTCGTCAGATCGATCAAGGAGAGCGAAATGAGAGCACAAGAAACAGATGGGACTGAGATTCCAACTGCTCGCGAGGACATTTCGTCGAGGAAAGCACGCGAGGATACTGAACTGTCACAAGATTTACGCCACCGAAGACCACCACCACAAGGTAGGGAGCAGACGATCAAGGAAAGGCTCGGCTTACGTTCACTCATTGGTCAAAGTCCGGCGTTTCTTGCCGCGAAAGACCAGATTGCTCAGGTGGCTCAGTACGATGTCAGTGTCCTAATCTTGGGAGAGACAGGTACCGGAAAAGAACTCTTTGCTCGTGCCATCCATTATCTCAGTGCACGATCTCAACAGCCTTTCATTCCCGTGAACTGTGGAGCCATTCCAGCCGACCTGTTTGAGAATGAATTGTTTGGCCATGACCGTGGCGCCTTCACCGGCGCTGTTGCTGCTACCGTAGGTTTAATTCGGGAGGCTGATGGTGGGACGCTCTTCCTTGACGAGATCGATGCCCTGCCTGTTTTGGCGCAGGTGAAATTGCTCCGCTTTCTGCAAGAGAAGGAGTATCGCCCGCTTGGGTCAACTAAGATGCAGCATGTAGACTTACGGGTGGTTGCGGCAACCAACGTTTCGATAGAACAGGAGGTCAAGGAAGGAAAATTTCGTCAAGATCTTTATTACCGTCTCAACATTATTCCCATGACCTTACCGAGACTCTGCGAAAGAAAAGAAGACATTCCCATCCTCGCGCGGCACTTTCTTCTGAAGTATGCGGGCGAATTCAAAAAAACCGTCACCGCATTCTCAGCCGTAGCGATGCGCCAACTTCTCCTCTATGCGTGGCCGGGGAACGTGAGGGAACTGGAACACATCGTTCAACGGGCTGTGGTGCTCTCGCAGCAGGAGATCATTAGTGAAGAAGCTCTCCGGTTACCTGAGGTCTCGCCTTCGCAGTGTCTCTCGTTCAAGGAAGCAAAGGCTAGCGCGGTCGCACAATTCGAGAGATCCTATCTCTTGGAACTTCTTGGTGCTCACCAGGGAAGTGTTACACAAGCTGCGCGTACCGCCCAAAAACATCGCCGCGCGCTTTGGCAGTTAATTTATAAGGCTCTTCGCGTAATCGTGTGGGTAAATTTTGGTCATTTTAGAGCTCCGGTAGCATGCACGTCAGGATCTTCAACCGCAGATACTCTTCGTCGCGCAGCCCATAGGCGCGCCGTTGGATGACC
>JABFSC010000204.1 GCA_013140885.1 Deltaproteobacteria bacterium
CGAAGCGGTGGTGTGGCTGTGTTCTGAAGCGGCCTCGTTTGTCACGGGGCTGCCGATGGCGGTCGATGGCGGGTGGGTGGCGCAGTAAGGCGAGAAAGAAAGCGGTCGGCATTCAGCGGTCAGCTTCCAGCAAAAACAGGGAAATGCCTCAGGGAAACTTGGCTCGGACCAGAGGTTCGGCAAAATTTTCCATGTTTTCTTGTCCGGCTGACTGCTGAAAGCTGATAGCTGAACGCGGACATCCATGTCTATTTGATCGCGATCGGATTCACCGCCGACCCAGCCCCATACACCAGCTTCAGTGGCGCACCGGCGAACAGGAACGTGTACTGCTTGTCCTTGTCACAGTGCTCCGCCAAGTCCTTGAGCCACACGATCTCATTGAAGATCACGCCAAGATTACACAGCAGCGCGGAATGGAGCACCCCAAGCCCGCCGAGGTCGTGATTGAACCCCTGCTCACAGCCGATGTTGTCGGCGCTGATGGACGGGATCTCCATCTCATAAAACCACTGCACCAGCTCCTTGCTGTATTCGAGACCAGGCTCGTCGAACTCACCATCGGGGAAAAACGCCTGCTGCCCTTCTTCATAGAACCGATTGAGCCAGCCGGTGTGCAGGACCACGATGTCGTGCTTCTCGATAGTCACTCCCTGTTTCTTAGCGGCGCCGAGGAGGTCGTCGAGCGTGACGCCCTCACCGCGGTCGAGATGCTTCTTCCCCTTGTACCGAGCCGCATCAATCAACACCCCCCGACCGATCACGCCATGATTGGCGATGGGCTCAATCGAGCACTTCTGCAAACCGCCAATCGTCGATTTCGGGTCGTGACCGTTGTAGAGTTTGTCGCCGTACCAGGCATGCCCCAGCGCGTCGTATTGGGTGGAGCCTTGCGGGAACATGACGAGCACATCGTCGGTGTACTTAAGCCCACCAGGGAACGGCTTAGAGCGCCCACTCAGATAGAAACCTTCATCGCTGGTGAAGGTATGGATCGGCTGCGCGCGAATCGGGTGCAGCGGATCGCCTTGCGGGCGCGCCACGGGCACGCCGAGCATGAACGTCTTGCCTTGTTGCACGGCCCGAACGCCACGAAGCACTTCTGTATCGGTCAGAAAATTGAGCGCGCCGATCTCGTCGTCCTTGCCCCAGCGGCCCCAGTTTTTCGGGGAATCCTTCAGTAGGTCCGTGAATTCAGTCGGTGTCTTCGCCATGATCTCTTCCTCCTCGGTGATTGCGAAAGGTGTGCTTTCGCTGACCAGAGGCTTAATTGTTCCGGGAGAATCTGTCAAATTGCGCGGCTCTCGGTGGACCAGCGATTCCTCGTTTCCCGCCACCATGCTAAAGCGAAGCCGGCCTGCGGAAGATCAATCAGGCAAGAGGAGCACTCGATGAAATGGGAAGACATCCGTCAACAATACGCCGGACAGTGGCTCTTAATTGAGTATCAGCAGCTTGACGAGCACCTCAATGTCGTGGAGGGGGAGGTCATCGCGCATTCAGTCGCGAAAGAAGAGATGTACAAACACTTAATCCACACCCAAGGCAAGAATATCGCCATTGAATACGCGGGAGACTTTCCGCAAGACTTGGCCGCGATGTTGGACGCATGACTCGCTATCCCTTGGAACGTGTCGGGACGCTCCTCGTCACCAAAGCCGCCGTCAGCGGACCCGCCGGGGTCAAAGTCGTGCGCCTCTTGGTTGACACGGGCTCTGTGCATACGATTCTTCCCGTCGAAGTGCTCGAATCCGTGGGTTGCAGTCCAGCCGGGAGCAGCGAGCATGTTCGACTCATTACGGGGAGCGGCTATCTTATTGTCCCCAGAGTGCGTGTTTCGTGGTTTCAGTGTCTTGGCCAAAAAGAAAACGAGAAAGCGGTTGTCGCTCACACGCTGCCTTTTGGCATCCTGGTCGACGGGTTGTTGGGAATCGACTTTCTTCGCTCATTCAACGCCAGACTGCTGATAACCGAAGGGATCATTGAGCTGCCCTAACCGGTGCCCATACGGGACTGCCCTCGGTGGAAGGGCAATTCCTCGCTGTGTATCCCCGTGCTAGATTCCGACCCACCTCGTTATGGAAATCGTACTGCTCAAGATTGCCTTGCTCTTCTATCTGTTGAGCACGGGCGCGTTTTTGCTCCCGTTGCTCTCCCGGCGCGTTGTGCCTGGCGTGGTGGGTCCTGGGCTGCTCTTGGCCGCGTTCCTCAGTCATGCTGGGGCGATCGCGGTGCGCTCACTGGCGGTTGGGTACATCGCGGTGACCAATTCCCATGAAGCGGTGTCGTTTTTCGCGTGCCTGATTGCTGGGCTGTGTCTCTTGGTGCAAATGCGCACCTCGCTCACGCTGTTGGGGGCGGTCGTCAGCCCTATTGGGTTCATTATGACCTTGGGCGCGTTTGTGTTTTATACCCAGGTGCGCGAGTTACCCCCCGTGCTGCAAAGTGCGTGGATGCCTATCCACGTCACCTTCGCGCTCTTGGGGAATGCCGTGTTTGGCCTCGCCTTTAGCGCCAGTCTGCTCTACTTGGTGCAAGAAAAACAATTGAAATCGAAGAAGGGACGGTCCTTGTTCCTACGCCTCCCATCGCTAGAGACGCTCGATGAATTGAACTACCGCTCGTTGTCGTGGGGGTTTCCGCTGTTGACACTAGGAATACTCACGGGCGCGGCGTGGGCTGAGTATGCCTGGGGGCAATTCTGGGTGTGGGAGCCACGCCTATTATTGTCGGTCCTCACGTGGGTGCTGTATGCGTTTCTCCTCCATTATCGCACGGCGGGGTGGCGTGGCCGCCGAGCGGCGGCATTGACGATCGTGTGTTTCGCGGTGTTGTTCATCTCCTTTCTGGGCGTTCGTTTCCTGCCCGGACGGCACGGAGGGCAATTTGGCTAATCCGCGCCCACAGCTTTTCGTGCTCGGACTGAATCACCGCAGCGCACCGGTCGAGGTGCGTGAACGACTCGCGTTCACCAACGGGACCTTGGAGTCTGCGTTACGTCGCCTGGTGGATACTGAAATCGTGCGCGAAGGGACGATTATTTCGACCTGTAACCGAGTTGAAATTGTCACCTGCACGCCTGATTTGGCCGGGGCCGATGAGAAGGTGCGGACCTTCCTCGCCGACGAGCAACGCATTGCCCGCCCGTTGTTTGAGGATCATCTCTACACCTTGGTTGGGAAAGACGCGGTACGCCATCTCTTCCGCGTGGCGGCGAGTCTGGACTCGCTTGTTGTCGGAGAGCCGCAGATTCTGGGACAGGTGAAGGATGCCTACACCGTCGCCTCAACGTTGGGAACCTTGGGGGAAGTGTTGCATCGGTTTTTTCACAAAACCTTCGCGGTCGCCAAGCGCGTTCGCAGTGAAACCCAGATTGCCGCGCGGGCTGTTTCCGTGAGTTCCGCCGCTGTGGAGTTAGCGCGGAGAATTTTTGATCGGTTAAGCGATAAGACGGCGATGGTGATTGGGGCGGGGGAGATGGGTGAACTCGCCGTGCGCCATCTGCAACATCATGGTATTGGCAACATTCTGGTGACGAATCGTACGTACAGTCGCGCTGTCGAACTCGCCCGTGAATTCAACGGCACGGTGGTCCCGTTTGATCAGCTCCACAAGCAGTTGCGCTTGACCGACATTGTCATCGGCTCGGCCGGTGGCAATGACTATCTGTTGGGGCCGGAAATGGTCGAAGAGGCGCTACGCGAACGTCGCCGCCGCCCAATGTTTTTTATTGACCTGGGCGTGCCCCGCAACTTTGACCCGCGTCTCAATGACATCGAGAATGTCTTCCTTTATGACATTGACGATCTCCAACAAGTGATCGAGGAAAACAAGGACGAGCGTGAGCGTGAGGCGAAGAAGGCGGAGGCCATTGTCGCGGAAGAGGTGGAGACGTTTTGGCAATGGTTATCTGGACTCGAAGTGACACCGACCATCGTAGCCTTGCGTGAACGAGCGGAAGCGATTCGGCAACGTGAGTTAGCGAAAACTTTGTCTTCCATCAAGGAATTGCCGCCCCAGGCCCAGAAAGCGATGGAGTCGCTCAGTGCCGCGATTATCAACAAGCTCTTGCATCCGCAGATTGCGTACTTGAAGAACGTGGGGCGTGGTGGCGAGCCTGGTGAGGCGGTCGATCTGGCCACGTTGCGGCGGATTTTTGGCCTCGACGAAAAGAACGACGAGTGAAGATGTCGATGACACAACGCCTTCGCATTGGTACCCGTGGCAGCGCCCTCGCGCTCTGGCAAGCTGAGTGGGTGAAAGCCCGACTCGAAACCCTGTGGCCTGGGTTGCGGGTTGAGTTGGTGCCGATTCGCACGTCGGGAGACAAGATTCAGGACGTGTCCTTGGCGACGCTTGGCGGGAAGGGGCTGTTCGTCAAGGAAATTGAAGAAGCGTTGTTGGCTGGAACGGTCGATCTGGCGGTACATTCAGTCAAGGATTTGCCGGGAGATTTTCCCGCCGGGCTAACGCTGAGCGCGATACCGGAGCGTGAAGATGCGCGCGATGTGCTGATTACCACACATGGAGAAACTCTCGCCGAACTGCCAGCGGGCACGCGAGTGGGCACGAGCAGCTTGCGTCGTCAGGCGCTGTTGCTGCATCTGCATCCCGGCTTGCGCATTGAAATGCTGCGCGGCAATGTCGATACCCGGTTACGCAAACAGCGCGAAGGGGTTGTCGATGCCACGGTACTCGCGGCGGCTGGTCTCAAGCGGTTAGGGCTGATGCCGGAACACAGCTCAATGTTGGATGAGGCTGTTTTTCTCCCGGCGATTGGACAGGGTGCGTTAGGTATTGAAACAAGGGTGGATGACGAACACGTGCTCGCATTGGTGAAGCCGCTGGATCATCTGGCGAGTGCAATGGCGGTGAGTGCCGAGCGCGCGTTTCTCCAGCGCATGGGGGGCAGTTGTCGTACACCGTTGGCCGCCAAGGGGACGGTGACGGCGGACCGCGTGCATCTGACCGCCTTGATTGCCAGTCCAGACGGAAAGACCCTCATTCGCGGCGAGCAGGAAGGTCCGCATCACGCCATCAAGCAAATCGGGAGTACACTGGCGGAACAGCTGTTGGAACGAGGGGGAGCGGAGATTATGGAAGCGCTGCAAAAGGGGAAAGAAAGTAGTCAGTAGCCAGTATCCAGTATCCAGTAGTCAGTAGCTAGTAGAAAAACTTTGGACCTTGGACTTTGGACCTTGGACTTGAGACTTCCGTACGTTTTATGGCTTGCTTATGACGCAGCATCAAACACCGTCCAGCACTCACATTGCCCCTCTCGCTCATCGCCGCATCGTGGTGACCCGCCCACGGGCGCAAGCGCAACGGTTTATCGATTTGTTGGAACACCAGGGGGCGGAGGTCGTCGAGTGTCCGACGATTGAGATCGTGCCGATGGCGTCGTATGAACAGCTTGATGCCGCTATCGATCACCTGGCGAGGTATGACTGGCTGATTTTCACCAGTGTGAACGGCGTCGAGTATTTCACGGAGCGGTTGCGCGCTAGACAAAAAGATGTCGGAAGTCTTCAACACCTCCAGATCGCGACCATCGGACCAGCGACGGCACAGGCTGTTGAGGCACTCGGGTTGCGGGTCCATGCGGTTCCCGAAGAATATCGCGCCGAGGCGCTGGTGACGGTCTTGGGTGAGGTCACAGGCAAGCGGATGTTACTCCCGCGCGCGGCGCAGGCACGCGCGGTCTTACCGCAAGAGCTGCGGGCATTGGGTGCCCAGGTGGATGAAATCGCTTCCTATCAAACGGTGCTGCCGCAAGCGACCGCCGTGCAAGACGTGCGTGCCTTGTTGCAGACGAGCAAAGTGGACATGGTCACGTTCACGAGTTCGAGTACTGTGCGCAACTTTGCGGCCCTGTTCCCCGCTGACGAACTCCTCACCCTCTGTCGCCAGACGCGCATTGGCTGCATCGGGCCAATCACGGCGGAGACCGCGCGCGAGCTTGGCCTTGTTGTGACGGTCCAGTCCGCGGTGTATACGATTCCTGCCTTTGCCGAGGCGATTGTGGACTACTTTACGATCAAGGACGGGAGACCGGGGACCGGGAGTGCTCTTAACCCGAACCCCGAACCCTGAGACTTGAGGAGATACGGCCATGAATTTCCCGATCACCCGCCCTCGTCGGTTACGACAGAACGAGAACTTTCGTCGGTTAATCCGAGAAACGAAACTCAGCGTCGATGACCTCATCATGCCATTGTTTATCGTGCCTGGCTCACGCGTGACCAATCCCATCTCGTCGATGCCTGGCATCGCCCAACTGTCGGTTGACCGCGCGGTTGACGAGTGCAAAGCCATTCGCGACCTCGGCATTCCTGGCGTGATCCTGTTTGGGATCCCTGACCATAAGGATGCCGTCGGTTCGGATGCCTACAATGACAGCGGCATCATCCAGACAGCCTTACGCGCCATTAAAGAGCAGGTCCCCGGACTCTTATTGATGACCGACGTCTGTTTCTGCGAGTACACCGATCATGGCCATTGCGGCATCATCAAGGGCCAAGACGTGGACAACGACGCCACGCTGGAAATTTTGGTCAAAGAGTCGGTGTCACACGCGCGCGCTGGCGCGGATATGGTTGCTCCCTCGGACATGATGGATGGACGTATTGGGGCCATTCGCGAGGCGCTCGATAGTGAAGGGTTTTCTCATCTTCCGATCTTGGCCTACTCCGCCAAGTTTGCTTCTGGTTTTTACGGGCCGTTTCGCGAAGCAGCGGAATCCACCCCACAGTTTGGTGACCGGCGTTCGTACCAGATGGACCCGCCCAACGCCGAGGAAGCACTCCGAGAAGTCGAGCTCGACATCGCCGAGGGAGCGGACATTGTGATGGTCAAGCCCGCGCTCCCGTACCTCGACATCATTCGTCGGGTCAAGGAACAGTTTGGCTATCCGGTCGCCGCGTACAATGTCAGTGGCGAGTACGCCATGATTAAAGCCGCGGCTCTGAATGGGTGGCTTGATGAACAACGGGTGATGATGGAAGCGTTAATTGGGATCAAACGCGCTGGCGCGGATATGATTCTGACCTATTTCGCGAAGGATGCGGCGAAACTGTTGCGGTAAAACGTAAAGCAGTTTCAAGTCCAAGGTCTCAAGTCCAAAGTTTTTCTACTGACTACTGACTACTTTCTTTTGCGTTTCAAACCCCAAAGCCATGGCTCGCAAAAAACTCAAGCCGATCACGCAACTGGAAGCGCTCCGTGGAATCCGCAAGGAGCTGCCACCGCCAACCCGTGCCAAGGAAGACGAGAAGAAGTACCGCCGTCCCGCCGCGCGGAGAAAAATACAGGAAGAGGTTGAGCGCGCGGAAGAAGAGGGGTAGACTGTCGGCCATCTTCAGTCGGATAGGAGGAGGATGTATGAGGTTTTGGAAAGAAATAGTAACCGTTGGAGTAGTATCGCTGTTCTTGGCCCGCCCTACTTTTGTACAGGCGTACAGTTGTGAGGGGGAGAATATGGAGGAGGGGTGTAGCATGGAGCCATCGGGCTACTACGATGGCTACGATGATTCTCAGGCGCACCCTTTACGTCTTTTAGCCTACGCGGTTCATCCCATCGGATTCGCCGCGGAATGGCTCATCACGCGCCCGATCCACGCTATCGTTTCTCAGCCTGAGTTGCATCGCGTGTTTGGTCACCAGTCTCATCGCTGGGACTACTGCTGTGGGATGCCGAAAGAGACCGCCGCTCCAGCAGCGCCAGCTCCGGTTATGAATACCGCCGATGTTGACGCGGCCCGTCGCGCGGCGGAAGAAGCGAGACGCGCCGCCGAAGAGGCCAAACGTGCCGCCGAAGAAGCTGCGCGTGCCGCCGAACGATCCACACGCGGTTTCGAGAAAGGCCTGACCAAATAAGGCGACCGTCTTGCCTGTTTGTCTCCATCGTTGTTTCGCGCGGGACAAGGAAAACTCCTTGTCCCGCTGCGTATGAGCCCCATGCCTGATCTGGGTGGCTTGTCTCCTCTGCCAAGAGCAAGTGGCATCCTGCTGCATGTCTCTTCTCTTCCCGGCCCCTTTGGCATTGGGGACGTCGGGCCTGAAGCCCACCGCTTTGTTGACTTCCTCGCCGATCACCACCAACAGCTCTGGCAAATCCTGCCCCTGGGACCCACTAAAGGTGGCAGTGCCCATTCTCCCTACGATGCGCTGTCCGCCTTTGCCGGGAATCCGCTCTTCATCAGTCCAGAATTGCTCGCGCAAGACGGCCTCCTGCCGACATCAGCTCTGAACGAAATCTCAACGCTGCCGGAAGGGTCGGTCAATTATCTTGAAGCGAGTGCACGAAAATTGGCGCTGTTTCGCTTCGCCTCGGAGCGATTCACCGACGCTGCTTCTTCCGTCCAGCAAGCCACCTTCTCGGACTTTTGCGAGCGGCACCGCTGGTGGCTCGACGACTATGCGCGGTTCATGGCGCTGCGCGATGCCGGTCACGAGCAGGCGTGGTTCGCGTGGGAACCGAACCTCGTGCGGCGCGACCCCGCGACCCTAACACAATGGGAAGCCACACACGCCCACGATATTCGCTTTCACCAGCATCTGCAGTTCTTCTTTTTTACCCAGTGGGAACGGCTTAAAACCTACGCTAACCAACGAGGAGTGAAACTAGTCGGCGATATTCCCATCTACGTTGGGCTCGACAGCGCCGAGGTCTGGGCAAATCCCGATATTTTTGTCCTCGACCGGCAGACTTATACCCCGCGGTTCGTTGCCGGAGTGCCACCAGATTATTTTAGTGAGACCGGGCAGCGTTGGGGCAATCCTCTGTATCGCTGGCGGGATGAGGACAATCGCCCAGTGGAATCGGTATACACCTGGTGGAGTCAACGGTTCCAGGCAATCTTTACATTGGTGGATATTGTGCGGATTGACCACTTTCGCGGGTTTGAGGCGTATTGGGCCATTCCCTCGGAAGAAGAGACCGCGATCCACGGCCAGTGGCAGCCGGGACCAGGGGCGGAATTGTTTACCCGAGTCCAAACGGAACGTGGCGAACTGCCTGTGATTGCCGAGGACCTGGGGATTATTACTCCAGAGGTTGACGCGCTCAGACGCCAATTCGGTTTTCCTGGCATGAAAGTGCTGCAATTCGCCTTTGGCGGCGATGCCCGTAACCCGTATTTGCCGCACAACTACGCCGATCCCCGCTGTGTGGTGTACACCGGCACCCACGACAATGACACGACCCAAGGCTGGTTCCACGCGCTTTCCTCACAAGAGCAGGTAACCGTGCTCCGCTATCTTGGTCGCACCGAGGCGACAGAAATCCACTGGGACCTGATTCGTTTGGCGCTCGGTTCGATCGCCACGCTTGCAATTGTTCCATTGCAAGACATTCTGGGATTAGGGAGTGAAGCGCGCATGAACACTCCAGCACAGCGCCAAGGCAACTGGGCATGGCGGTTCTTCCCTGGGGCTTTAAGTCTGGAGCTGGGTGCTCGTTTGGCGGAGATGACCAGTATCTATGGGCGTGATGCTGAGTAGCACCGCGGCTGTCCGAGGTCCCTATCATTCATCGGGATTGTGACTGCCATGAAAACCGATCACTCCCCGCGCGCGCCTGAAACTGACCTTATGGAGCAGTACCATAAGGTCAAGGCCCAGTACCAGGATGCGCTCCTCTTTTTCCGCATGGGTGACTTTTACGAGATGTTTTATGACGATGCGGCGATTGGGGCACGTGAACTCGACATCGTGCTGACCGCGCGTCCCCAAGGGAAACAACGCGAACGGGTCCCGCTCTGCGGCATCCCGCACCACCGTCTGGAATTCTACCTGACTCGACTGATCGAGAAAGGCTACAAAGTCGCTATTTGTGAGCAACTCGAAGGACCTCAACGAGGGAAAAAAGTCATCGCGCGCGATGTCGTCCGTGTCGTCACGCCTGGGACCCTCTTCGAGGTCGGCGGAAAAGAACGGACCATCGCCGCGCTCCTCCCGATTCGTGATCGGCTGGGCGTCGCGTTTTTGGAGTTAGCCACCGGTGAGTTTCTCGTAGCGGAGACAACCTGGAGTGACCTGCCCGCCTTACTGACGACACATCAACCGCATGAGGTGCTGCTTCCCACCGGCGCGTCGTTTGATGCGCGGACCTTCTCCGGGGCTTTTGTCACCGAGCGTTCACCCGACACGTTCGCGACCAAGAAGGCGCTTGAGGTGCTCAGGGCGTCCTTTGGGCAAGAAGTGGTGGCATCACTCAGTCAAGCCGACCGACATGCGCTCGGCGCCGCCGGCGCACTGTTGGGATATGTCCAGGAAACCCAACGTGACTTTCTTCCCCACCTCAAAGCTCCACAGCCGTATCACAGCGAAGAGTTTATGTGGCTAGATGCGCGGACGCAGCGCAATCTCGAATTGGTGGAAACCTTGTTGGAAGGTGATGAAGCAGGGTCGCTCTTCAAGGTCCTCGATACCACCCAGACCCGCATGGGGAAGCGGCGCTTACGCACCTGGCTCTTGCATCCACTCCTCAATGTGGCGGCCATCCATGACCGACAAGAGGCCATCGCGACGCTGGTGACGCAGAGCCGTCCGCGCGCGGATTTGCGGCAGCTCCTCTCCACGATTCTTGACCTTGAGCGACTCACTTCTCGTATTACCTCGGCGATCGCCACGCCACGGGACTTGGCGGCGTTGCGGTCCTCGCTTGCACCGTTGCGACAGGTGCGCGCGCTGTTGGAACCGACGGCTTCTTCGCTTCTCCATTCCTTATGGGAACGTCTCGATGCCTTGGATGATGTGGGCGCGGAAATTCAGCGGGTGCTGCTTGAGGAACCACGGGCGGTGGCGAAGGAAGGGGGTCTCATCCGTGCTGGGGTTTCCGCCGAACTCGACGAACTCCGTGCGCTCCAAACCGATGGCAGCACTTGGTTAGCCAAGCTCGAAGAACAGGAACGGAAACGCACAGGCATTCCGAATCTGCGCGTCGGCTTCAACCATGTCTTTGGCTATTATCTGGAAGTGACGAAATCCTATCTGTCGTTGGTGCCCAAGACGTACACACGCAGACAGACACTCGTCAACGCCGAACGATTTGTGACAGAGAAACTCCGACGATTCGAGGAGAAGCAGCTTTCCGCCACCGACCGTGGTCGGCTGCTCGAGTACAACCTGTTCATGCACCTCCGCGATCACGTCGCCGCGCAGGCGAGCCGCGTGCGACAGACGGCGGAGGTGCTGGGGATAGTGGATGCCCTCGGCGCTCTCGCGGAAGTGGCGGCGAAGCATGGGTGGAAACGGCCAATCGTGGATGAGTCCTCCAGAATTCACGTGACCGAAGGTCGTCATCCAGTCGTTGAAGCCGTGAGTGGGACCTTCGTCCCGAATGATCTGTCTTTGGACGACCACACACCTTTCCTGCTCTTGACCGGTCCCAATGCCGCGGGCAAGAGCACCTACGCGCGACAGGCGGCACTGTTGGTGATTCTCGCGCGGATGGGCAGTTTCCTCCCCGTGGAACAGGCCATTATCGGCGTTGTTGATCGTATCTTCACGCGCGTGGGCGCGGTCGATTTTCTGGCGCGCGGGCTGTCAACCTTCATGGTCGAGATGCAAGAGACGGCGACCATTCTGCGGCACGCCACCGCGCGGAGCTTGGTGATTCTCGATGAAGTGGGGCGCGGGACTGGCACGTCCGATGGACAGGCGATTGCGCAAGCCGTGGCGGAGCTGCTGGCGCGGGACGTGAAAGCGAAGACGATTTTCACCACGCATTACCACGAGCTGGCTCGGCTCGCGGACAGCATCCCAGGGATCGTCAATGCGCGTCTCGAAGTGCGAGAAGGCGAAGATGAAGTGACGTTCCTCTACAAAGTCGTGCCCGGAGCAGCGCAACAGAGTTATGGCGTGTATGTGGCTCAACTTGCCGGGCTCCCGCCGCGAGTGATTGAACGTGCGAAGGAACTCCTCGCTGGGTGGGAACAAGAGAACAATCCCCCGTCGCTTGGGCCGAATGGGCATGGCTCGCGGTCCGCGAATGCTGCGGCGGCGGCGCGAAGTGTTCAGGGGCAACTTGGGCCAGTGGTATTGGAACGACTGACTCAGGTTGACCCTTTGCACACGACGCCGATGGAA
>JABFSC010000643.1 GCA_013140885.1 Deltaproteobacteria bacterium
ACGGGCCGGCGCGCGAATCGGGTCGGCCTGCACGAAACCAAGCTTGGCAATGGCCTTCAGCAGCGTCGTGGGTTTGAACAGGCTCCGCGCCACCGCGTACGTGCGCAGTTGTTCGAGAGTGAGTTGGTGCATGACGGCTTGATTCCGACAAAGCTACGTCATTTCTTACAGCGTTCGCAGTTTCCAATTTTTGTTGCACAGTCGGCATTGCCGTTCCCATAGCGTCCGACTGCTGTGGGATCAATCCCGACTTCTGTCATGGGACCTTTCTCCCGTGCGACGCGGATCGATTCACTGTGAATCACCGCGGGCACGTTGGCTGCGGCTGCCGTAGATGCGGCTGATGGGAATCGTGTCCAGATCGATGCCCTCCAGACACCTGACATTGACGGCCGAGTCGTCGAACGGTTGCAGCCCTTCACGCAGATCTTGTGGAGTCGAGTCTCTGGAACAGAGGTTCTCTTTGGGCACCCGCTGACTGAGCGCGCCCCGTCTCGGCGGAAACTACTGGAAGTGGGGCATCACCTTTTTCGCGAACAGCTCGAGACTTGTCTGCACGGAGGTGATCGGAGCGCCCGGCGGCATCAACATCATCGTGAAGAGCTCGACCGGCACCTCAGCGATGCACGCCTTGATATGCTTCACGGCGTCCTCCGGCGTGACGATCGTCGCCAGCCCAAGCGACCGGATCTGTTCCTTGTTATCGAGATGAGGCCACGGGCTCGTATCGCTGCCCGCGAACCATCGGGAGTAGGCGTTGAACCAATAGAGCAGGTTTGGCGCGTACTCGGCGAACGTACGATCAGGATCTTCCGAGACGATCAACCACAGATCCCCGCCCATCACGCGGGCGCGCGCAGGGTCCTTGCCCGCCGCTTTGACCTCGGCGAGATACATCCCGTACATCGCACGGTTTGACGGTCCGATATAGCCATCGCCGTATCGCGCGGCACGCCGGGCCGCGGCCTTGCTGAAGCCGCCAACCCAGATCGGCGGGTTTGGCTGTTGGACTGGACGAGGAGAAAGTTTCGCGTGATCGATATGAAAATGCTTGCCATGAAAGGAGACCGTCTCCCCCTGCCAGAGGCGGCGGATAATCTCCAGCGCCTCGTTCGCGCGCGATCCCTTGCTCTTGATGTCGAGACCGTAGCCCGCGTACTCCTCGGGTCGATAGCCGAGGCCGACGCCGAAATCGAAGCGACCGTTAGAGATGAGATCGAGCACGGCGCCATCTTCGGCGACGCGCACCGGGTCGTAGAGCGGGAGGATCGCGATGTCCGGCCCCACGCGCATCTGCTTGGTGCGCGCCGCGATCGCCGTCGCCGCGACCATCGGCGACGACATGTAATCGTCGTCGGTGAAGTGATGTTCGAATACATACGCGGCGCCGAACCCCAGGGTGTCCGCCCAGGCGAAAAGGTTGATGGTCTCGGCGTATACCTGCGATGAGCTCTTGCCGGATCCAGGCAGATTGCGAAAGTCGGTGGTCAAACCAAAACGCATCGTCGCTTCTCCTCTTGTCCCCGTGGGGGTGTATTCAGACCATCGGACTTATATTGCCTTTCACGCCCAGTAAAGAACGCCCGAAGATCTCCAGGGCCGAGTCAGTCGCGAGCAGCTCCCAAGGACGGCTTCAGCTCGGACGATGCGGGATCTCTTGTTCGCTCAACTCGATCACCATGCCAAAGGCTTGAACACTGTCGAGCACCAGCGTGTCGCCCTCCTCGGTAAAGCGTTGTCCCTTGGCGAGGAGATGTTCTGCCGCTCGCTTGAGGTTCCGCGTCTTGAATGTGACGGAGTAGATCCCTTCACCCACCTGCGCCAGATCCCTCCCTTCCGGACTGGTCGGGGAGAACGGCTGCACGGCTTCGATTATGGTGTCTTCGCCGACGGCGTAGTACCGGCTGCGCTTCCGCCCGGGCACTTCCGCGGTATGAATCAGCGTGCCGCCCAGTGCCTCTTCATAGACGGCGGAGGCGTCCTTCAGGTCGCGGAACAGCACTGTCACCTGCGACGCGCGCTCAAGGCCCAGCGGATGCTGATCCCGAGCGTAGGCAATCGACCACCCTGGCTGCAGGCGTGGATCAATGAAGAATTTGGGGATGGCGGCAAACTCGAACGCCGCATGCGTGTCCTGTGGGTGAGTCCAAACCGCGCCGTCTGCGCCCGCGGGCTCCGTCACGGCCTGCCCCACCATGTCGAACAAGCGGATCTTGCGCTCGGTCAGGCGCGCGCAGGTTTCGGCGAGGTCGTCCACATACCAGGCGAGCGAATGAAAATGCTGCCCCGCGCGGGCATAGAATCGGCCCAGCGCGGATTTCTCCCACCCCGGCAGGTGGCGTAAGAGCTGCGCCGGTTCCATCACAAAGTCGGCGATCAGCACCAGCGACGCCTTGCGCATCGCGGCTTTCATCGAATTGCGGACAACGCGGCGGACGGCAAAGACATCGTCATACCAACTGTCGGTTGCATCGAGATCATTGACGACATGCAGCAAATGAAATTCTTTGCCAATCTTGAACATCGGTTGCCTCCCGATTAGAAATTCTTGGCGCCAGTGACATCCCCCGGATAAAGGATTTCGTCCAACGCCTTCGCCAACATGTGGATGCACTAGACACCTACCGAGCACCCCATGATCAGATAGAAGGAGAGGAGGAGAAATCCGACGAAAGTGAATAGGTAGTGGTCACTAATTTAGTCCCTCCTGATTTTTCAAGAGGTTAGGCGACTTGAGATGGAGCAAACGGCGGAATTTTTGGGCGCGCGTGGTCAGGCGGCCAAGGCGGATGCGGCGCACCGTCGCCGCATTGTGCGCCATCACCGCCATCGTCAACTGCACCTGGGCCCCGTGCCAGCCCTTATAACGCAGCTGGGCCGCCCCCCGACTCAGCAAACTGGCAATGATACTTTCCACCACCGGACGGCTATACCCCGCAGCACAGGCCAGCTGTCATTTTCCGAAGATGATTTCACTGCGAGGATAGAGAAAACAGCATGTTGGATTTGTGAAATTTCCGAAGACCGTTGCATTTATACCAAAGACGAGTGCACTAAATTCGAGATTTCCGAAGATGGCTGCACAAAATACACGGGTCTTCTCTGTAGGCGTAAGCTGACGTTAGTCCGTGCCATATTGCGTCATTGTTTGTAGAATCA
This sequence comes from Deltaproteobacteria bacterium, assembly GCA_013140885.1. Taxonomy (GTDB): domain Bacteria; phylum Desulfobacterota; class Binatia; order Bin18; family Bin18; genus JABFSC01. The sequence continues at coordinate 3,160 of JABFSC010000643.1, forward strand.
GAGGGTTAACCATTCCATACCCAGGTCGCCAAACTGCTGTCCCCACGCGCTCCTTCTGCAAATTCACCCGATTGCAATCGTCTTCGGAAATTATTGCAATCGTCTTCGGAAAATGACAGCGCACCCTGTGTGTGATCCTGCATGATACCGGCTTCCGAATCTCTGAAGCCTTGGCGCTCACGTCCGACCGGGTGGACTTCTCCGGCAAGGCCGTGGTGTTCGAGACGCTCAAGAAACGCACACGCGGGGTATTTCGCGCCGTGCCGGTGCGCGATGTCACGCTTGACCTGCTGGCAATGGTGCACGGGCTGCGGGAGCGCAAGAAGCGGCACCAGCAACCGGCTTTGCTCTGGCCGTGGAGTCGCGCCACGGCATGGCGGCGGGTCTTGGAAGTGATGGCGAGACTTCGGGTTGATGCCCAAAAGACAGGGGCCCCTCAATAGAGGGTGGGAATCTCCCACTTGAATACGTTTCCTCCCAGGACTACGATCACCGGAAATAACAAAGGATTGCGCATGCCAGGGAAGACAATCAAAGCACTCGGATTAGCAAAGAGACGCGCCACATATTCCCTCAAATCACTCAAGGTGGCCGACGCGAAAGGACGTGTCTTGCTC
>JABFSC010000211.1 GCA_013140885.1 Deltaproteobacteria bacterium
GTGCGCGTCGGCGCTGACGAACTTGTTACGATTGGCGCAGGCGCGCAAAGCGCAACGCATTGCCCGTGGGGCGATTCCCATCGAGAGCGATGAAGTCAAAGTGCGGGTACACGATGGCGTCGTGTCGGTCGTGCTGGTGGCGAGCGACTCGCCCTCGCGCGCACTGGTGGGTGAGTGCATGATCTTGGCCAATGAGATGGCGGCGCGGTACTGTCATCGCCACGCCATTCCGGCTCTCTACAGCGCGCAACCGCCACCGGACGAGCCGATTCCCGCCGCCACGACATTCCCGTCGCAACGGGTCTACGTCCAGGTGGCACGGCGGGCGATGAAACCCTCGCAACTGGGGGTCACGCCAGCTCCGCACTCCGCGCTGGCGCTTGATGTGTACACGCAGGCCACGTCCCCGTTGCGGCGGTATCATGACTTGCGGATCCAGCACCAGATCAAGCATCACCTCGCGCACGGCACCGCGCTGTTCGACGCGGATCACCTGCAAATGATCGCCGCCAGCGCGCAGCAGTCCACCGCGGACGCGAAACGCTGCGAGCGGGAAAGCGTCCGGTACTGGTTGTTACGATTTCTTGAAAGCCGCAAGGGCCAGCCAGTCAGTGGCCAAGTCGTGCGCCACTTCAACGGGCGCTCGTTCATCGAGTTGGACGACACGCTGCTGGTTGTGCCAGTCAACGTGACACCGCCACTGCCACTAGGAGAAACGGTCCAGGTGGTCATTGGGCACGTCGATGCGCGACGCGATATTTTGACCGTGCGCCTCGTGGACCGCTCATAAGCTCTACAGGGAGTGCGCGATGGTGCCACTCTTCCAGGCGCGCACGGAAGTCCCCGATTCCCCGTTTCTCCGATTCTCCCACTCCTCTTCTATTCTTCTATTCCGCCCGCGCCTGGAACATGCGCTCCAAGCGCGCTTCCAGGGCGTCCAGGCGTGCTTGGGTCTGGGCACGGGTGGCTACTTTTGCTTCCAGCTTTGCCAGTCGGGCTTTCAACGCGGCGTTCTCCTTCTCCAACTTCTGATTGAGTCCCTGAATCGTCGCTAACGCTACTCCCGCCTCATCCAGCGTCGCGATTGACGTGTCATTCGCTCCCAGCTTGAACGCGGCGTGAAAATCCTGCGCCATCGGTCCTAAATGTCGCACCGTCGTCCCGGTTTCCATCTTGTACTGCCATGTCGTCACCGGCAGCTCCACGACTTTCGCCAAGATCGCTTGCGCATCAATCGGCGCGAAGGCGGTCTTGGCCTGTTTGTCTGAGTTGTTGTTCCAAACCCCCGTATCCGACAGCCACGCCCCGGTCGAGGTCGAGATCGTTTGCCCCCCACTGCCTCCAATGACGACCTAAAAGGTGCCCCCGCCGTCGCTACGGCGGGCTCGAAAGTCCACTGAAAGGCCATTCTCGCCAAAGAAGTGCGCTCGGTTCGACGCGAAACTCGGTGCGCTACCGCCATACCACCCATTCCAGATGAAGGAGCTGGGGTGAGTGGCATTGGCTTGAACTCCTGCGGCAAAGCTGAAGTCGCCACTCGCGGTGTTGCCGAAGCCCCCTGCCACTGTGCTGACGTAGCCGCTTGCGGTGTTGTTGGAGCCTCCACCGACCGTGGCAAAGGGACGGTCAAGGACGCTTCCTGCGTTGTCCCCCGCCTGGTTGTTGTCCCCGCCAGTGATGGTCCCATACGCATCCGTCACCCGATTCGGCCCTTCCAGGCCGAAATCTGGATCGTGTTCGTTGGTACCCCACCACCACCAATGGCTGCTCCCCGCACGCCGGGTAACACAAAGTTGGCCGCATTGCCACCAATAATGTTGGGACTGATCGGGTTCGGTTCCAGCCGTAAGACCGGTTGATTGTTCACCCGCAAGTGCAGTGGCTGATTGTCCATCGTGCCCAGGAAGTGAGTCGCTGGGTTGGTCCCCGCATTGCCCAGAAGCCGCCACGCAATGGTGCTTCCAGCATCACACGTGACCGTGCCATCCTGCGCGATTGCTCGCAGACTTTGCCCCGCTGGGCACGTGCCCGTGACTCGTCTCTGCACCTGCGTGGGGTTGATCTCGGTGAGTCCCACCGCGTTGGTACCAATGTCCGTGGCCGTGATGCTGTTGTCCAAGATCGCCGCCGGGCCGACCGCGTTGGGGGCAATGTTCGTCCCTGTTACGATACCCGGCGGTAACGTGCGCACGTTGAGCGCGTAGGGCACGGCATTCAGTTTCTGGCGTGGAGCCAAGGTCGTGAACGCGCCGGTCGAAGTGCCCAGTCGCACGCGGGTCTCCAGCCAATACTGCGTGGCTGCGGTAAAAGGAGCGGCGGTATAGTCGATCTCGACGGTGAAGTTGCCTTGCGTCACCGCCACATTCTCACGAGTGACCCCACTGATGGCCGTGCCTAAGGTGGCGACGTTGAAGAGGACGAGCTGAAAGTCATAGACGCCGGTGACGGCAGTGCCGCCGGGTTTGTATTCGCCTTTGTGGGTAAAGGCCGTGCCCAAGGGGGCGGCGTGGAGGGTTGTGGAGCCAAAGGCCAACGTGCAGAGGACGAGACTGGTACGGACCCAAGATGAGTGACGCATGGAACCTCCTGAAGAAGGGATTTGGGGTTTGGACGTGAGAATAGGCAGGGCTGCCGCCTATTGGCAAGCAGGGAAGAGGGATGACCAGGGCGAAAAATGTGTATTGAGGGTTGAAAACGGTTCTGTCAATCGTGGTGAAAATCTTGTATCTGGGGAGAAAGCTCAGGGAAGTAGCCACACGTGAGGAGATTGAGACATGCACGTTCATATTCCGATTGACCAACACCAGATCACTGCATTCTGTCAGCGATGGAAAATCACGGAGTTCGCTCTCTTTGGATCCGTGCTGCGTGAGGACTTTCGTCCCGATAGCGATGTGGACACCTTGGTTACCTTTGCTGCGGATGCGGACTGGAGCCTGTTTGACCATATGGAAATGGAAGACGAATTGTCAGCGGTACTGGGTCGTAAAGTGGATATCGTCAGCCGACGGGCAATCGAGCGCAGTGAGAACTGGATTCGCCGAGAGGCGATCTTGAGTACGGCGGAGCCGATCTATGTCGCGTGAGAGTGCGACGCTCCTGGATATGCTCAAAGCGGCCCGCCTGGCGGTGGCATTCCGGGCAGGCATGGACAAAAGAGCTTTCCGCGACGACGCGAAGACGCAGTCAGCGGTCCTCCACCAGTTGCTTGTGCTAGGCGAGGCAGGGAAGCGGGTGTCTCAAGAATTTCGTGCGCGGCACAAGGAAATTCCTTGGAAGAAAATCGTGGGCATGCGCGATAAGCTCATTCACGAGTACGACGATGTCGATCTGGATGAAGTGTGGAAAACTGTTAGCTCCGATGTGCCCCGCCTGATCTCATTGCTCGAACCGTTGGCGCCAAACAAGGAGAGGAATGAGTCGTAACCAGTGCGTGAGGATTCTTTCCTCGACTGAACACTTCCCTCAATGCGCGCTCCCTTCCGCGATACCCACGGCCTCGTGCGAAGGAGTGGACACCGTCTCCTTGCGGTGCAACAGCCGCTCAATCGCGACAAACAGCATCGGCACCAGGAACAGACCGATGAGCGTTGCCGCGAGCATCCCACTAATGACGACCGTCCCCAGAATCTGCCGAGCGACCGATCCCGCGCCAACCGCGACCCACAATGGCACGCAGCCAAGAATGAATGCGAATGACGTCATCAGAATCGGACGGAGCCGCAGCCGCGCGCCACTCAGCGCCGCGTCCCACACCGACTTGCCGCGTTCCC
>JABFSC010000316.1 GCA_013140885.1 Deltaproteobacteria bacterium
TCTCCATTTCCTCAAGCAGGTCGATCCAGCCTATACCTATGCCCAATTCGCCGCCCGTGGCGACACCCTCAAGAAGGCGAAAAAGTATAAAGAAGCGATTCGTTTTCTGTCGCCGCTGAAGGACTTTCCGGCCTGGACGGCGGCGGACAAATTCGCCTTGGCGGTGTCCCAACTCAAGCTGCACTCACATGACGTGATCTCCGCTCCCTCGCGCCACGATCCGGCGTTGGACCTTTTCGTGGACCTCTATCGTTCGTCGGCGTTTCCAGTGGTTGAGGCATTGAAGAAAGAGAAAGGGCTTGAACCGGAAGACCTCTTTTATCTCGGATTTCGCTTCGTCGAAGGGACTTCGGAAGTCCGGTCGCTGGGAGAAGACCTCTTGGAGTTTTTGGCTACCAAGTACCCGCGCGCGAAAGTGGGCAAGAGCGCGAAGAATAAACTGAAGCTGTTGGCGTCGTAGGAGTGGATTTCTCGGCGACGCTACTTTTCTCGCGCCTCTCGTGGTACAAAAAACCCATGAATACGACGGTACTTGATCGATTTTTGCGCCCGTTGGCCGCATGTCTCACCCCAGAAGTCGCCCAACGGATTGTGAGCCTCCAACTCGACGCGCAGTCGCAAGCCCGTCTTGATGAACTCGCGGCGAAAGCCAACGAGGGACAGCTTACCGACGATGAACGCCAAGAGTACGAGGAATTCGTTGAAGGTATTGATCTGATGGGAATTCTCAAGGCTCGCGCCCGCACTGTCCTGAGTCAGCCTCTGTCATAATGGATGCCACCGTCCGTTACTTTGTACGTCAGAGAAAGGATCGAGCGGTTTCTTGGGCTCAAGAATTCATCACCGGACTCGTAGGTTCAATGCGAATCCCAGCGACCCGCCTCCCGGATGCTCGTGCCCTACTCGGAAAGCACTGGGTCCTCTGGTGGCGGGTGGTACCCATCGGACACATCGCGTTGCCGAGTCCGCAAGACAACTCCGTTGTGACGATCATCATTGAGGTCGAGTAGTTCTACTGTCGCCCGTCCTATTGGGGTGAGACCAACAATTCGAATACCTGCGGCCGCCCACGCAAAATGCGTGGCCCATGTCTCCAGACGGGGATGAAAGATCGCGGCGACATGCCCCGTTTGGGGGTCTCGCCCCTCAACGCGGTTGCCGCGGCGTTCATTGCAGTTTCGACAGGCTAACGCCAAGTTGTCCGGATCGTCCGAACCGCCAGCGGATTGGGGAAGCACATGGTCAGTAGTAAAGCGGATAAATTGCCAGCGTTCGTCGGCGTGGCAGTATTCGCACTGCAGTTGCGCTCGCTCACGCACAAGACGCCGACTTGGCGAGGACACTGCCATGTCGGACTCACTCGTGTTGTGCCCCGCGCGCGAGGCGATTGAGCCAACTCAGCGCGGCATCCAGATCACAAATTGCTTGGTATTCGCGGATTTCTTCGGCTGACAAACCCTCGGTCTTCTGCTTCGTCAGCAAATCTTCAAATCGTTCTTGCAATGTGGTGCTCGCTTTGAGGACCAACGCCGAGTCCTCGACCGCCACCGATACCGCTCCATCAGGAACGTGTTGGACCCAGACATGCGAGTCTTGCGCGGTCGGCTGCTCAGGAAATGCAGGGGTGTGGACCATAATAACCTCCGATAGCGCAAAAACCCTAGCCGAACTCATAGCCCAAATGCAATCCTAGTGGAGTCCCATTCTCAATTCTTCATTCTTCATTCTCCCCCGTCCCCCCTTCACTCCGCCCCCTATCCACGATACTCCATCCCTCCATGAGTCTTCGGAGTCTTGCCTTCGGGTTGCTGAGCGTCATCATCAGTGGAATCGCTGGATGCGCGCAGCCACCTCCCCCGCCTCCAGCGTTCCCGCCCTTGGTGGTCACCGTCAGTCAGCCAGTCGAACGAGAAGTGATCGATCACGACGAGTACACTGGTCGCACCGCCGCCGTGGAAGAAGTGGAAGTCCGCGCCCGTGTGAGCGGCTACCTCATCAAGGTCAATTTCACCGAAGGCGCGGAAGTCAGAAAGGGCGACCTGCTCTACCGGATTGATCCCCGTCCGTTTCAGGCGACCCTGGACGCCACGAAAGGACAAGTCGCGCAGTGGGAAGCCAAACGGGCGCGCGCGGAAGCCGATGTCGCGCGCAATCAACGACTGCTCCCCAAGGGGGCCGCGAGTCAAAAAGACCTCGATACCGCCACCTCTGACCTTGGTGAAGCGCGCGCCGCGATTCAGTCCGCCCAGGCCGTGATCGAACAAGCTACCTTGAGCCTGGAGTTTACCCGCGTCACCGCCCCCATCAGTGGCCGCATTAGCCGCACCGCCATCACCGAGGGGAACCTGGTGACGGCGGATTCCACCTTGCTCACCACTATTGTCTCCGTGCACCCGATGTACGCCTACTTCGATGTCGATGAACGCTCGATGCTCCGCTACCAACAACTGACGCGTGAGCGGAAGCAGCACAATGCCCGCGCCCCCCGCGTCCCGGTCCTGCTGCAACTCGCGAATGAAGACGGGTTTCCGCATGCGGGCGAGATCGACTTTATCGACAACCGGGTCGATCCCACCACCGGCACCATTCGCACGCGCGGCGTCTTTCCCAACACGGATCGAATACTCAGCCCTGGCTTATTTGTGCGCGTTCGTATTCCTGGCGGTGATGCCTACAAGGCGTTGCTCGTCACTGATCGCGCGCTGGGAACGGATCAAGGACAGAAATATGTTTGGGTCGTCAATGATCAGAAGGTGGTGGAATATCGGGTCATCACGCCCGGTCCTTTGCAAAGCGACGGGTTGCGCGTCATCCGGTCGGGGCTCAAGGCCGGTGAATGGGTCATTGTCAATGGACTGCAACGGGCGCGCCCCGGCGTGACGGTGGAGCCGCGGCAGGCGGAGATGCCAACGCAGATCGCCACTAGTCAGTAAAGGTTTTTTTTGATGCTCGCGCGCTTCTTCGTTGATCGTCCGATTTTCGCCACGGTCTTGTCCCTCGTCATTATCATTATTGGCGGGGTCTCGCTGTTCCGACTGCCAGTCGCGCAGTATCCCGAAGTCGCTCCGCCAACGGTCGAAGTCACCGCCTTCTATCCTGGAGCCAACGCCAAGGTCGTCGCGGAAACCGTCGCCACGCCCATCGAACAAGAAGTGAATGGGGTCGAACGCATGCGGTACATGGAGTCCCGCAGCACCAATGATGGGCGCATGGTCCTCACCGTGACCTTCGAGCTGGGGACGAATTTGGATACCGCCCAGGTGTTGGTCCAGAACCGCGTCGCCATCGCCGAGCCCAAATTACCCGAAGAAGCCCGCCGTCAGGGCGTGGTCACCAAGAAAACTTCGCCGAGCCTGCTCATGGTCGTGGGCTTGATCTCGCCCAACAATCGCTATGACACCCTGTACCTGAGTAACTACGCCATCTTGCAAGTGAAGGATGCGCTGGCGCGCGTGCCTGGGGTGGGCGAGGCGCTGCTCTTCGATTCGCGCGAGTACAGCATGCGCATCTGGCTCGACCCGGAAAAGCTGGCGTCGCGTGACATGACCGCGAGTGATGTGACCCGTGCCCTGCGCGAACAGAACGTCCAAGTCGCGGCTGGCGGCCTCGGCCAACAGCCAGTCCCCACCGGCCAAGATTTTCAATACACCATCAACACCCTTGGCCGGTTGATCGAGGAAGATCAGTTCGCCGACATCATCATCAAGACCGGCGTGGGCGGACAAATGACCCGGCTGCGGGATGTCAGTCACGTCGAACTTGGCGCCCGGAGTTACGCGGTCCGCAGCTACTTGAACGAGCAGCCCATCATCTCCATCGGGATTTTCGAGCTACCTGGTTCCAACGCCCTGGAGACCGCCTACGGCATCAAGGCGGAGATGGAACGCCTCAAGTCCCGCTTCCCCGACGGCGTGGACTACCGTATCGTCTATGACACCACCGCGTACATTGAGGACTCGATCAACAGCGTCTACCGTACCCTGTTCGAGGCTGTCATCTTGGTGTTCATTGTCGTGCTGCTCTTCTTGCAGGACTGGCGCATCACGCTGCTGCCGATGATTGACGTGCCCGTCTCGTTGATTGGCACGTTCGCCGTGATGGCCGCCTTGGGGTTTTCGCTGAACAATCTGTCGCTGTTCGGTCTGGTGCTCGCGATTGGCATTGTCGTCGATGACTCCATCGTCGTCGTCGAGAATATCGAACGGTGGATGGCGAAAGGGCTCGCGCCGCGCGAGGCCACGCTCAAGGCGATGGAGGAAATCACCGGCCCAGTGATCGCCATCACGCTCGTGCTGAGCGCGGTGTTCATTCCGACCGCCTTCGTAGCGGGCATTAGCGGACAGTTCTATCGACAGTTCGCGTTGACCATCGCCGCCTCGACGTTGATTTCGGCGATCAATGCCTTGACGATGACACCCGCGCGCGCGGTGCAGTTCATCCGCGCTCACGACGCCACCCACGATGACCGTGAACCGCTGCCGCGGATTGGCATCGCCCTACTGTTCGGGGTGCTCGCTTATGTATGGCTCACCCCCCACGTTTCCGCGGTCATCGGTACTTCTCTCCTCACGCAAAGTTCCGGGTTGCTCGCGACGTGGCTGGTGCCTGGTCTTGTCTTCATCATAGGGAGTGTTGTTGGCTGGCTCCTCGGCCCTGGCGTGAACTGGCTGTTGCGGAAGGTGTTCGCGGGATTCGACTGGGCTTTTGAGAAGCTGACCATCGGGTATGGGTACGGGGTCGCGCTGTTTCTGCGGCTCAGTGTGATCGTCCTGCTGCTCTATGGTGGGCTCATCGGCGTGACCTATCTGGGGTTCACGCGCATCCCGACCGGGTTCATTCCCGAACAAGATAAAGGCTACATCGTCGTGGCCGCGCAGTTGCCCGATGGCGCGAACCTTGAGCGCAGCGACGCGGTGATGAAGCGGGCCTCGGAGATTGCGCGCGCTATTCCTGGGGTCGCGCATGCGGTGTCCATTCCTGGGTTTTCGTTATTGACTGGCACGAATCTCTCGAACGCGGGGACGATGTTCGTGATTCTTGATCCATCCGCGGAGCGAGCGGGACGACCGGGGCTCCAGGCCTCCGACATCCTGAGCCAGATGCGTGGCGGGTTCTGGGAAATCCAAGATGCGTTCGTGCTCGCGTTTGGCGCGCCCCCAGTGGAAGGGATCGGCAACACCGGCGGATTCAAGATGCAGATTCAAGATCGCGGCAGCTCGACCCCGGCGGCCCTGCAAGCCGTGGTCGATAGCGTACTCCAGACGGGCAACGCGCAACCCGGTCTCGTCGGCCTGTTCAGCACCTACCGCGCCAGCGAGCCGCAGCTGTATGTGGATGTCGATCGCGCCAAAGCCAAGGCGCAGGGGATCGCGCTCAGCGACCTGTTCGACACCCTGCAAGTCTATTTGGGCTCGGCGTATATCAACGACTTCACGCGCTTTGGCCGCAACTGGCAGGTCTACGCGCAGGCGGATGCCCCGTTCCGTATGCGGACCGAGGACATTGGCCAACTCAAGGTGCGCAATGCCGCCGGACAGATGGTGCCCCTTGGCACGCTGACACACATCGAGTCGATGGGCGGACCATCGGTGGTCAGCCACTACAACATGTTTCCCTCGGCGGCGATTAACGGCAGTCTGTTGCCGGGCACCAGTTCCGGGCAAGCGATCACCATGATGGAGCATGTGGCGTGGCAAGAGCTGCCCTCGTCCATGGGGTTTGAGTGGACCGAGCTGACCTTGGAAGAAATCACGGCGGGCAACACCGCGATATTCGTGTTCGCCCTGGGCACGCTGTTCGTCTTTCTCGTGCTGGCGGCGCTGTACGAGAGTTGGTCGTTACCGCTTGCCATCATCTTGATCGTGCCGATGTGTCTGTTCGCGGCGATGGCGGGCGTGTGGATCGTCGGCTCGGATAACAACATTTTCACGCAAATCGGCTTGGTAGTGTTGATTGGTCTCGCGGCCAAGAACGCCATTCTCATCGTGGAATTCGCCAAGCAACGTGAAGAGGAAGGGCAGGAGCGACGCGCGGCGATCATTGAGGCGTGTCGTCTACGACTGCGCCCGATTCTGATGACCTCGTTCGCATTTATCTTCGGGGTGTTGCCACTGCTGATTTCGCAAGGGGCGGGCGCGGAAATGCGCTTTGCCTTGGGCATCACGGTCTTCAGCGGCATGCTGGGGGTAACGCTGTTCGGTATCTTCTTCACGCCGGTCTTTTACTGGGTGATTCGGAGGCTTACCAACAAGACTTGAGACTTGAGGCTTGAGACTCGCAACTTGAAACCTGAAACTCGAAACTTTGGACCTTGGACCTTGGACCTTGGACCTTGGACCCGTAAACATCCATGTACACAACTGCCGTATATTTCCTCCTGAGTGTCAGTCTTCTGTCCCTCTCCGCCTGTACTCCGATTGGGCCGGATTACCAGAAGCCGCCCGTGCCGCTTGCCGAGCAGTGGCGCGAGACCAGCAGCGCCGAGGTGCAACCGGCACCGGTGGAAAGCCAAGCCTGGTGGACCACCTTCAACGATCCGACCCTCACGACGTTGATCGAAACCGCTTATCGACAGAACCCCTCGCTTCAGGCCGCTGGCGCGCGGGTTCTGGAAGCACGGGCACGCCGCGGCATCGCCATCGGCCAATTGTTTCCCCAACAGCAAGACGCCTTCGGGAGCTACACCCGGACGGGCGTGAGCACCGAGACCGCGAACCAGGGTGGGTTTCCTGGCTTCACTCCGAGTTTTGACAATTGGCGGCTTGGGCTCGACGCGGTCTGGGAACTAGACATCTGGGGGAAGTTTCGTCGCGGTATCGAAGGCGCGGACGCCGCGCTCCTGGCCTCGGTGGCCTCGTATGATGATGTGCTCGTCAGTTTGATCGCCGAGGTGGCGACGAACTATCTCGCCCTGCGCATTCTTGAAGAACGACTCGAAGTCGCCCAGGCGAATGTCGGCGTCCAGCAACAGAGCTTCGCGATCGCTGACGCGAAATTTCAGGGTGGCGCGGTCACCGAACTCGACGCCGCGCAAGCCGCCGCGCTCTTGCGTGATACGCAGGCGCAGGTCGCCGCGCTTGAAACCACCATGCAACAGACGCGACACACGCTGAGCATTCTTCTGGGCCTGCCACCGCACGATCTTCAGGGTCTGCTGGAGGGCGCGAAAAAAATCCCGGTTCCACCAACGACGATTGCCGTGGGCATTCCGGCGGACTTGTTGCGGCGGCGGCCTGACCTGCGACGCGCCGAACGGCTGCTCGCGGCGCAGAGCGCGGAAATCGGCATCGCGCAAACCGATTTATTCCCACAGTTTACCTTGTCCGGGACGCTGAGTGTCACCGCCGAAGAGTTCACCGATATGTTCACCAGTGCGGGACTCGATCATTTCATTGGCCCTGGGTTCCGCTGGGCGATTCTGAATTACGGGCGCATTCAGAATAATGTTCGGGTGCAGGACGCACGGTTCCAAGCGCTCATTGGGGATTATGAGACGACCGTGTTGCGCGCGCAGCGCGAAGTCGAGGATGCCATTGCCGGCTACCTTGGCACCCAGCGGCAAGTGGCGTTGCTCACCAACAGTGTCGCATCCGCCACGCGCGCGGTGGAACTCGCGGACTTCCAGTATCGCGAAGGCGCGACCGATTATACCCGCGTGCTGACGACGCAGCAGTTTCTCGTGAACGCACAAGATCGCCTCGTCGCGACCAGGGGCGCGGTAGCGCTGAATCTGGTGGCGCTCTACCGCGCGCTGGGCGGAGGCTGGGAGTTGCGCGAAGGAAACGAGTTCGTCTCCGACTCGACGAAAACGCGGATGCGTGAACGGACGAACTGGGGAGAGTTGCTGCGGCCGGAGGCAGGAGCGGCGGAGGTCAATGCCGTGCCTGCTGATGAGAAGAACGAGAGTGGTCAGTGGCGGTGGCGGGCGTGGATGCCGCAGTGGTAGGGAGGGGTAAATGGGCTGTCCGTTTTGAGCTTTTGAGAAGGGAACCCGCGCATTGGGCTTCCCCTTATACCGCCGCGCTCCCTTGCACACCGACGACCAACTCTTGGCCAATTACCGCTAAGGCTTCTTCGATGCGTTGTATTTCGGACGGCTGTTTCGGATTCAGTAAACGCCGCACTTCCGTGACGTTACAGCCGAGGCGGCGGGCCAAGTCCGAGGTATCAATCCCACTCTCTTTCAATGTCAAGTAGAGCGCAGCCTTTGCCGCGATCTGGGAGGGAAGCGCGATAGCGTACTGATCTTTCTGTTTGCGCGAAGCCTTGGGGATGTTTTCCGTGCGCGTGATACGACCAGCCACGGCTTCCGCCAGACAATCCGTTGCCTCGGTCAATGCCTCTTCCAAGGTTTCACTATCCGTCCCAGCCTCTGGAAAATCCGGAAAAGTAACAAGAAAATACCCCGCTTCATCACGGTCCACACTGGCTGGATAAACGAACTGTTGCGACATGAGACACCTCACTTAGCCGATATCGGCTTTGTTTAACCCGAGGTCCGACAACATCTTCTGAAGCAAGCCTGGTCCAATTTCTTTCTTGCGATCTTTCACAATGGTAAAGCGAGCACCGAAGTAGAGAGTGGCATGCGAGCCTTTCCCGCGCTCGGTCACGAGCCGGACAGCAACCTGTCGTAGTCGACCCACGCGCTGTATCTTCTGAATAAATTCGCTTCCCTTCACCTGGCTTGAGATAGCAGAAATACAGAAAAGCAGCCAGAGAGAACGCTCTGGCTACAACTCCCGCGGAAAACTCCACCGGCTAGGGCATCACCGTCCTGGGAACGCGTTCCACCAAATTACGCGCGAACCCAGCAAGCATCGTATCCGCCTGCTTCCGAATCACCGGCTGACCGAACTCGCCCAGTTTGCCGAACAGTCGGGCTTGGGTCTGGACAACCAGCTCAGTCACCTCCGGCTCACTCTCCAAAAGCAGGAGGCGGGTGTTGATATGGACCCCACCCCCCACGCGCCGGTCGTTGGCTTCACTGCGCGCGACGACCAGCCACCGCGCCGGGTCGCGGGTTTCAATGGTCATCGTGCCTTGGAACGTCATGCGAATGGGACCAAACTTGACGCGCAGCTGGCCACTGTAGCTCGCATCCCCACTACTGGTGATACTCTCCATCCCAGGCACGCAGGTGGCCATCCGGGGGATATCCAACAGGAACTCCCACAGCGCTAAGCGCGAAACGGGGATGGTGCAGCGGTGCTCGAATTCCATGCTCAGGCTCCCCACCGTGCCCGCGACACCGCTTGTGCCACCGCGCGCTGCACGAAGACCACCGCCATGTCGCGTTTATAGGCCGCTGACCCCCGAAAATCCGCGGTCGGGTCCACGGCGTCAGCCACCAATGCCGCGGCGTCTCGCACGATCGGGGCAATCGGCATCTGCCCGCGCAGGGCATTCTCCACCGCCGTCGCGCGGATCGGTGTTGGCGCCACGGCTCCTAAGGCAACGCGCGCATCCGTGATACGGCCACCGTCCACCGTGACCCGCGCCGCCACCGCGACCGTGGCATAATCATCGTGGGTCTGTGGCAGGAATTTGAGAAACGCCGTGCCGCAGCCCCCCGGTTGTGGGGGGATGATCACCGAGGTGAGCAGTTCGTCCGGCTCTATGACGGTCTCGTAGTAGCCCGTGAAAAAATCACCGATGGCGACCTCGCGATCCTCTCGCTGGGAGCGGAGGCGGACCCGTGCGTCGAGCGCTAGCAGGGTCGGGAGTGGGTCTTGATTCGGATCCGCGTGGGCGACCGCACCGCCAACCGTCGCCACGCTGCGAATGCGGATGCTGGCGACTTGCTGGAAGGTTTCCGTGAGTATGGGCACCTGCTCTCGGACGAGAGTGAGGGTTTCCATGTCGTGATGCGTGCACAAGGCACCAATCCGTAGGGCCCCATCATCCTGCACCGCGCAGAGCCCAGAAATCCGCCGTAGCCCGATCACGTACATAGGGTGCACGAGCCGTTGCTTCATCAGGTTGACCAAGCCCGTGCCACCGGCGATGAGTTTCGCTTCATCGCCATAACGGGCGAGCAGGTCGAGCGCCTCGTCCACGCTTTTCGGTTCAAGATAGGTGAAAGAGATCATAAGTTGCTCTTCCCCAGTGCGGCGGCTTGAATCGCCTCAATGATCTTGTAGTACCCGGTGCAGCGGCACAAGTTGCCCATCATCCAGCGCTGAATCTCTTCCTTCGAGGGCTGGGGGTTCTCATCCAGCAGGGCCTTGGCGGCCATGATCTGGCCGGGGGTGCAGATTCCGCACTGAAAACCGCCGGATTCGATAAAGGTGCGTTGCAGAGGATGGAGGCGACCGCTCTCCGCCAACCCTTCAATCGTGAGCACCTCAGTACCATCCGTCATGACCGCCAGCGTCAAACAGGCGCTCACTGGCTGTCCGCCGACCAACACGGTACAGGCCCCACAAACGCCGACACTGCACCCTTCCTTCGTGCCAGTCAGGTGCAAATCGTTTCGTAAGAAATCAATGAGCAGCCGGTTGTCAGGAACCGTGCGATGAACGTCTCGACCATTGACTCGCAGATATATGGTTTTCATATCGTGCGCTCCTTTGCGCGTAGCCCGGCGTGGACCTTCTCCGCTGTGATCGGCAACTCCGTCAGTCGCACTCCCACGGCATCGAAGACCGCGTTGGCGATGGCGGCGGGAACGGCCACGTTACTGAGTTCGCCCACCGCCTTGCCCGCATACGGGGCCGGACCTCCTTGCGCTTCCACCAGCACGGTAGTGAGTTCTGGAATGTCCATCGTGGTCGGGAGTTTGTAATCCCCCAAGTGCAGCGTGGTGACCGCGCCGTCCTGCACCAGCAAATGCTCGGTGAGCGCTTGACCAACCCCCTGCATGACCCCACCTTCAATCTGGCCTTGATGAGTAAGCGGGTTGAGCACCGTGCCCACATCCAGCGCGGTGACCAACTTGCGCAGCCGTACCTGCCCCGTCTCTGGATCGACCTCCACTTCGGCGACCTGCGCGCAGAAGGAGGTGACCTCCACCGGTTTGCCAGGGGCATAACTGCCAGTGTGGGTGAGTGGCATCAGCCCCTGAGCAGCCGCCCAACTGGTGAGCGCCGTCAATGTAAGACTTCTCCCATCAGTCGTCACGAACTGATCTGGCCGCACCTGTATCTCCTCCGATGCACAGTCGAAGTGGCGCGCGGCAAGCGCGACCAGCGCCTCTTTGAGTGCACGCGCGGCGGCCTGCGTGGCGAGCCCAGCTGTGTGGGTGAACCGGCTACCACCGGGGCCAATCTCAAACGCGGCGGTGTCGGTGTCCCCCTGGACCACGGTCACCGCCGTGAGTGGCACATGCAGTTCCTCGGCGACGATTTGTTGCAACACTGTGTAGGACCCGGTACCGGTGTCCGCCGCGCCGGTGAGGAGTGTCACGGTGGCATTGGCATCAATGGTGAGCGTCGCGTTCGAGGGGCCAAAAGAGCCGGGCTCGCGGTCATAGAGGCCGATACCACGGCCCACATGCGCGGCCTTCGCGGTGCCCCACCCGGCGGCCCGTGCCGCGGCCGCCAGCGTCTCTTTACAGTGGACATGCCGCCAGTGCTCACCCAGTGGGGCGGCATCACCATCCGTCAAGACATTACGCAAGCGAAACTCCAGCGGGTCGATCCCCAGCTCATGCGCGATCATGTCGATATGGCTCTCGACCGCGAAGACCGTCTGCGGTGCGCCGGGGGCCCGCATGTGACCCGCCGGGACGGTGTTGGTGTACACCCGCAGGCAGGTGATCTCGATATGCGGAATCCGATAGGGGCCACCAGCGTGCACCCCACCGTGGACGGTATGCAACGGAATAAACGCGCCATACCCACCACAGTTGAAAACAAGCCGGGCTTGACGCGCCGTCAACTGTCCGTCTCGCGTGACCCCACTGCGCATGGTCATCACCGCCGCGTGTCGCGGGTTGCCCGCCATCAGCTCCTCGGTGTAACTCATCACCATCTTGACCGGTCGACCCGACCGTTGGGCCAGGTAGTAACACACGATGCTATCCATCAGCGAGC
>JABFSC010000388.1 GCA_013140885.1 Deltaproteobacteria bacterium
GAAGTGACGGGGATAATAACAAGTTCTCACCGCTGGGGCAGGTCGAAAACACGTTTCTGTTGACGCTGGCGGAAGGGCATCTCTATCTCGTGGATCAACATGCGGCGGAAGAGCGCGTGCTGTATGAGCACCTGCAAAGCGGAGCCGTGCAACAGCGAGAATTGATCGCTCCACAAGTCGTGACTCTTTCAGTCGAGGAGCGCGCGTTCGTCGATGCCCACCAGACCGAGTTGACGACGCATGGTTTTACCGTCGAACCGTTCGGCCCCCAGGTCATCGCGTTACGTGCCATCCCTGACTTCGTTGAGGTGAAGGAGTCTTCCCTGCTTTTCGCGCGGTTGCTGACTCGCGTGCGTGCCCAGAAAGAAGACTTCTCGCAGGCGCTCGCCTGTCTGGGGGCGGTGAAAGCTGGACAAATACTGGCACCGGAAGCACAAGCCCGACTGTTAGAACGTTGGTCCCAGGTCGCGAATCCACACGCTTGCGCGCATAATCGCCCGGTCTATTTCCGTCTCTCCCTTGATGAGGTACGACGCAAAGTGGGCCGTACGGGGTTGAGTTGCGAGTTCGATCAATCGTCAGTGATTGCCGAACGCCCAGGAGCGAGATAAAAACCGACCGTGGGTGTAACGAGGCAAGCCAAGGCCAATGGAGGTGATGGAGTATGCGAACTCTCCACGCAGCCTTTCTCCTAATCTTTCTCTCCTTGTGGGGCGCGGACGTACACGCGGCGCGACTCCAGTTGTCGTGGACGGATAACTCTCTCAACGAGCGCGGCTTCAGCATTGAACGGCGTCAAGGTGAGGATTCGACGTTCTCGGTGATCGCGACCCAAGGCGTCAATGTGGAATCGTACGCCGATAATGGGTTGCTCCCCGCGACCTCCTACTGCTACCGCGTGCGTGCCTTCAATGATGCTGGCTATTCTGGATACTCGAACGAGTCCTGTACCACGACTTCACCGATCGAGATGAGCTTTGAGGGACCCAGCGACACGCAGTCCGTCGCTGGGCTTGGTGTCATTCGCGGGTGGTCATTTGACGCGCGACTGGGTCAACAGATCAAGGCACTGAAACTGTTCATTGACGACGCGCAGGTCCTGAGGATTCCCTGTTGTTCCCCGCGCGGTGATGTCCAGGCCGGGTTTCCCCAGCTCCCGGCGCAAAACACGCTCAATAGTGGATGGGGGACGGCGGTCAATTGGGGGGCGCTAGCGAGCGGGACGCATGTTGTGCAACTGCGTGCCGAGAGTACGTCTGGACAGACTCTGGCGACGGACCGACACACGGTCACGACGGTCCGATTCGCGGATTTTTCGTTCGTTGATCTGTTTTCCGTAGCCCAAGCCGCGGTATGGATTGACGGGAATGATCTCGTGGTCGAGAGGGTCGTCGTGCGGGATAAAAACTCACAACGCCAAGCGCAAGTGACCATGCGCTTACGGTGGCTGAGCAATGAACAGTCATTTCGCGTGGTCGCGACCGAGACCACCGCGCACGCCGCCGCCCCACATTCGGTCTTGTCGCCGGTATTGGCTGCTGTGCGTAAATGGCTTCCGCTGGGTCCCGCTGTGGCCGCCGCGCAGTCGAGCACGCCTATCCTGGGGATGATCGAGAGCCCAGGATTTGGGCAGGTGAGTGCCGGAATCGGAGTGCTACGTGGCTGGGCGTTCTCCGGGGATTCAGCCGCGACAATCCGCACGATTCAGGCGTTTGTCGATGGCCAGTCGATTGGGACGCTGCCGTGTTGCTCCGCGCGGGGGGATGTTGGCGCCTCCTTTCCGAATTACCCTGCGGCGAGCAACAGTGGCTGGGGTGCCGTGGTGAACTTTGGCGCGTTGCCGACTGGCCCTCATACGATCAGCATCCAGGTGACGGATTCGCGTGGGATGACCCAAGCATTTGAACGGCGGATCGCGACGATTCGCATTGGCGACGCCACGTTTGTCGATGACCTCAGTCTCGCCGACGCCACGGCGCGCATTGAGGATGAAGACCTTGTCATCAATGGCGTCCATGTGAGAGATGCCGCGACGCAAGAAACATCCGATGTGACCCTGCGCTTACGCTGGATTGAGAATTCCCAATCATTGGGGATCATCGCGGCGACCGCGCAGTGAGCGTGATCGCCGATTTCGCCGGTCGCGACAACCGCTCAAGAACCGAAACCGACGCTTATGGACAAGACGCTACAAAACCTGTTGACCCTCGCGCGTGATGGCGGCATTGAGCGACGCAGCGCGGCGTTGCTCGTGGTTGGGGCCCTCAAGCTCGATGACGAGCCTGTCCTTGACGTGGTTCGTCTCGCGCTTGAGAACGGCAATATCATCCTCAAGGATTACGCGTTGCGCTATTGCGAGGAGGTGCGGCCAAAAGCGTGCGTCTCGTGGCTCTTGCCATTGCTGCAAGACAGCGAGAAGGATATAGCCGACCGCGCCGTGCGATTACTGTCGGGCCTGGGCCAAGTAGTAGTCCGTCCACTCATACAGCAGGCGAAGACCGCGCATCGCGCCTGGTATCTCCGTGCCGCGCAGGTGCTGAGCGCTGTTCGTGGCAAGGCGGCGTGGCAGGGACTGTTGCAGCTCCTGCTTGCCGGGGACACGGAAGTCAACAAGACTATTTGTGATTTGGTGGCGACGACGGTGCGCGAGCTGGATGAGAAAGAGCAAGGGATGCTGTCCGACGAAATCGAGGCATTCGCGATCACGCTGAATCCGCATGAGCAACGGGTCGCGACGATTTCCGCGATTCGCCTGCTTGGTACCCTCGGACGGCCACACGCCCGCAAATGGCTCATTGGCTTTGTCGGGAGCGAGCACCACCATACGCTGCGGTTCCATGCTCTCGTCGCGCTCCTGCATTGTCTACGTGGGCAGGATTTGCACAAGGGAGAATTCGCGCGCTTGCTCCCAGTGCTGGAAGAGAAGGAATTTTCCGACACCGTGCGGTTGACGTTGGATGTGCTTGAGGCCCATGAATTGCCGGAGGAGTATCAGCCGGTTCTCGCGCGACTGGTGGAAAGTCCGCATGTCGTGGTGCAAAAATTCGCGTTACGAAAAATGGGCGAGTTTGACTCGCCTGCTGTCGTGCGCACCCTGGTCCAACAACTGGACGATCAAGATACGGCCCGTCGCGATGCCGCCGCGCGTTCGTTGCGCAAAATTCCCGCCGCTCGCACGGTCCTCACCAAGGAATTCCTCGCCTGTGAAGACCCCAGTAAGGCGTGGGTGATCGCCGCAATTCTTCCGGTCTACGAGGGGAAATGGAAGCGCGACACGCTGGACGGGGTCTGGAAGCGTCTGGAAGCCGCGCTTGCCGCGGAAGAGCGTATCGCCGGTGCGTATCTCCATTTCCTCAAGCAGGTCGATCCAGCATATACCTACGCCCAATTCGCCGCGCGTGGCGACACACTCAAGAAGGCGAAGAAGTATAAAGAAGCGGTTCGTTTCCTGTCGCCGCTGAAGGACTTTCCGACTTGGACGGCGGAAGACAAGTTTGCCTTGGCCGTGTCTCAACTCAAGTTGCATTCACATGACGTGATCTCCGCTCCTTCGCGCCACGATCCAGCGCTCGACCTTTTCGCGGACCTCTGTCGCTCGTCGGCGTTTCCGGTGGGTGAGGCATTGAAGAAAGAGAAAGGGCTTGAACCGGAAGACCTCTTTTATCTTGGCTTTCGCTTCATCGAAGGGACTTCGGAAGTCCGGTCGCTGGGAGAAGACCTCTTGGAGTTCCTGGTCGCCAAGTACCCACGCGCGA
>JABFSC010000540.1 GCA_013140885.1 Deltaproteobacteria bacterium
CTCCATCCCCAGCACGTTGCGCCACCACCACTGCGAGAACAACAACCAATCCTTGGCGCGTGGTTCGTACACAATGGCGTTACGAGTTTCCACTCGGCTGGCGAACAACCCTTGGTTGACCGCGGCCAGGGTGAGCAGATGGTTCCAGCGATAGTTCCGACACTGCGCGTTCGAGTAATGGCGTTTGCCATCCGCCCGCGACAGGGCCTTGGCCTGTTGTTTCGTGAGTCCATTGCCAGCGTTGTCCACCACATAGCACAGCGGATTGGCGACGTTGCTCCACTGGTTCTTCATCAACCACTGCCCAGTGAAAAACCACGATTGAGTGGCGAATGAGTCATGCAGGAACGGAATGTACTTGAAAGATGGGACTGATTTGAGCAAGTCAAACCCGACCATCGACCGCCAGACCGGGGTAAAGGAATGGTAGTCCTTGTTGACGGAGTAGTTGAGGTTGTCCGTCGCGGTTTGACCCGTGAGGTTGACGTTCCGGCCAGTTCCCGTGGGGAGTTTACGCACGAACTCTTTCGAGCTGAAGCTTTGCTCCAAGCGGAAGACCGCTCCGGTGTATTCGAAGTCATTGTAGGTGGACGTGAAGCCAACGATATTCGTGCGTGTCGTTTTATAGTTGAAGGGAAAGCAATTGGTGATCGGCGCGCGCACGGCGTTGTGGTAGCCCGGCAGCGGTTCGCCGTTATCATCCAAGACGCCGTTCTTGTTGTTTCTTCTGTAGCGGGCGGGATTGTTGTACCCATTCAAGTCAGCGCCGACGAGGATCGTGGAATCCGAGTTACTATTGCCATTCTGTGATTTATCGGTGCGCGCATTGCTGCGACGTCCCTTCCCGTCTAAACAGCGCCGTAACCCTTCTTCAAACGTGCCAGCTGGCGTGCCGAGGCCAAGTTTTTGCGAGGTGTCGGCATCGCCGTAGACCTTGGAACCGATGATCTCGCTGAAATTGAAGGTGCCTGACTGTCCTTGCGGAATGTTGGCGTAGTTGAGGGAGAAGTCGAATCCGCCGACACTGGTGCCGAAGATACGAAGCCCCGCCGCGGAGGTGCAGTCCGCCCACATGCCGTTCAGCGCGCCTTTACATTGCCCGTGATAGACGGCGGGGAGGTAGGACTGACGTGTGTTGGCGATATCGGGAGAGTCCGAGGAATTGTTGAAGTCCGGGGTGCCTCCGCGTGGATTTGGCGACCGGCTGAGAAACGACCACGGGTGGCGGGACTGCGCCCGACCGCGCCAGCTCGGATTCCAAGGCACGAACACTCGCGAGCCATCCGCCCGCCGGAATGAACAGTCCTCGGCGCTGTATTCCACCAACTTATTCTGATCGTTTAAGCAACCTTTGACGTGAAACGGCGCCCGGGTGCCAACACCGTCGTTGATCAAGTCTGACAGCGGCGTGCGAAACCCAGGGGTGTAAAAGGGCTCAATGTACACGTTCGAGAACCAGGAGCCCACGTTGCCGATGGAGTAGTTAAATTTCAACGCCCAGATTGGCGAGCGGAACTCGTCGAACTTTTCACCCGCGCCCTGGTTCTGGTCGATACGCAGGGGGTTAATCACGTCAATCGAGCGATACAAGTCCGATTCGCCCCAGACGATCTGTTGTTTGCCGATGCGCGCGGTCAGTTTGCCAATCCCCACATCACCGAAGTCGAGGTCCAGGAAGATGTCCCGAAAACCATTCTCCGGAAAGAGATAGCTTTTCCGTTCGTGTGGGTCGTATTGGTTACGATAGCTTTCGCGGATAGTCCACGTCGGGTCGGCGCGGAAACGATAGCGTGCGTTGAACGTGGCGCCTTGGACGAAGGGGATCGCCAAATTGTCTTGGTTGAGAATTTTGCCGTTCTTGACGAAATCGTCGTAGGTGAACCAGAAGAACGCTTCGTTCCGCCACTGCACCCAGTTGAAGTTATTGCCGCCGTCGGTGTGGAACGTATGGCGCGTGCGGTACCACATCTGCATTTCCGCGTTGCCGATACGTGTGGATGCCCACGTTGTGTGAGCCGTGGAGACGAGTGTCCCAACTAACCCTAGTAGGATAAACAGTTTCTTACAAATTGCCCTGATCTGCATGATCCCTCCTTCCCGAATTTCTTAAGAAGTCCCTCGTTGTGCCCTGCACCGATGACACTGGTGCGCTGGAAGTGTGTCCGTAAAATTACTTTATCCCGTTCGTCCGACTGTCCCCCTTTCATTCCAGAAGATGTGGGTGATGAATAGATGTTGGGGGCTCGTATATAGTAAAGTCACGAACAATGCAAATTTTCTGGCCGAAAAAATTCCTGGTCGGAATTCAGACCAAGGAAATTTGTAAGCGTTCAGCCGTCAGCTATCAGGTTTCAGCAAAACAAGGCGATTCGTCGGCTGGAGCCTCTATTTTGTAGAGACGGTGGACTCAATCTACCGTGTTTCCTTATCTGGCTGACGGCAGAGCGCTGATAGCTCAACGCTGACGGAGATTTTGGGATGGGTTTACATACCCTTGGGGGCCATTTGCGAGGCGGGACCGCCCGGAGAGGGTGCTGATGGTCTCGATTGTTGATTGCTCGGAGGAGCGGAGCGAAGTCCGGTTTCCTGCATCAGTCGAGAGAGGTCCGTAAGGGCATCGGCAAGCGCATTTTGCGCGGCGAGGAGTTCATCATTGGCTTTGGCGAGTTGGATATAATCTTTCTTCTCGACGGCATCAATCATCCCAGAGAACGCCAGGTAGTGGGCACGCCAGGCTTCAATATATTCCAAATGGACATTGCGTAACGGTGGGGTGCGTGGGTGATGGCTCTCTAGTTGTTGGACATATTTTTGCGAAACATCGACGATAGGCCGCAGGGTCGAGATCACCAGATCATCGTGGACGAACTGGTCTTCGCGGACTTTGGCGATGGCCGCGTTAATTTGTAATTCGGTTTTCGCCCATGAACGAGCGGTCTCAATGTACTGCGTGAGGTCCGCTTTCGTGGGATCGGCCTCTGGGCGTGGACAGGCGGAGAGTAGCAGGAGAAAGAGAGAGAAAAAAAAGGTCCAAGGCATAGCAAGAGCTTCCCACCAAAAAACTGAGGACGGCCGCCGGACTGACTATTGACTATTGGCTACTGGCTCCGACTTCCCATTGAGCTTCTCGAACACTAACTGGGCGTAATAACTGACGCTCTGCCCTAAAAGATAGACCTGCGGAGAGGGCTCGATCCGAGCGTAAACGGAGGAGGACGTGGGATTTGTCCCTCCAAGCGAGACGGTTGCCACGTCCTTGCCGGTTTTGTCCTGGACGACGACGGAGGTATTGGGCGGATTCAGTCCAAAGGGCGTGAAATCCTTGGGCTCTTTCGCGATGATGACGATTTGCTTCGTCGGTGTGAGATTCTCGACTAAGCTCGTCAACAAATCCGAGGGGACTTCTAGCCCAGCCGGGTCCACGGCTGTCCACCGTTGTCCGTCGCGGCGAAATGTCAGCGCGAGATTGGGACGTTTCAATATCAGTCCGTGGATGTCGTCGCGCGCGATAGCGAGAAACTGGCTTTCTTGCGCCGTGGGACCAGGTTCCGCGAGTCCGAGTTTCTTGGGCGGGCGCCATTCAAAGAGAAAGAAATACGCCCCAAAGACCGCCGCGAAGAGATAATAGAGACCGATTTTCTTCCAGCTCATCCGTGCTGCCTCCGCCATAAGAAAACGCTGATTCCGGTCAGTAGGAACAGTCCCGGAATCACCACGGTGCTCATGGTGAGGAGCCACCGGCCATCCGCGTCTGGGAGAGTAAAGGTTGTGACGAACTGTTGTTCTCGTGAGGGGCGCTCGCCGAGAATCTCTTGATCCTCGGCTAACCAATTGATGGCATTGATGAACAGATCGCGATTGCCGCCCTGATCGAGCAAGTTGTTGTTGAGCATGTCGGCATCGCCGAAGACGGCCACGCGACCGATCTTCTCTCCCCGCTTGATATCGACTTCGCCAGCGATCGGCACGGGCCCTGGGCTATCAGTCTCGGCGTTAAACGTGGCGAGTCCCGTTTGGTCGATGTTGCTCGGAGCGGTGGCGAACCCTTCTCCCGAAGTCGCGAGGATGGGGCGCGCGGTGATTCCCTTGTCGAGGTCTTGTCGGACTTCGACCATGCGAGCGAGCGAGAAGATTGGCGGGGCGTTGACCGAGAGGAGCATGGGATGGGTCTTGGCCGTCGCCGAAACCCGGTAAGTGATCATCTCTCCCGCGTACAAGCGTTTGGTGGGGTCCACGGCGACCAAGTTCGGGAGACGGATGTTGTACTGCTCCAGAAACGGCACCAATGAGGGTGAACCGTTGACATCAAGCAACACGAAAATTGAACCGCCCCGTTGTATATAAGCGTCAAGCGCGGCGAGTTCGCTGGCGGGAAATGGACCTTTGGGGCCGAGAATGACCAGGACATCCGCGTCGTCCGGCACCTGAGTACTGACGGAAAGGACAAGGGTTTTCTCGTGGTAGGTCTCGTCGGCGATGGCCCCGCGTAACTTGGAATAGCCGCCTTGTGGCACATCCGCCTCAAGACTGCCTTCACCGTGACCGGTGAGGAAATAGATGGTTTTTTCCTTGTTGCGCGTGACTTGCAGGAGGATGGACGCCACGGCGCTTTCGCCACTGGAGAGCATCGCGCCCTTGCTTTGTCCATCCGATTCGAACACCAGCGTCCCGTACTGGAACGCGTGGTATTGGCGCGCGAGCGCGGGATTCCGATTCATGTCGATAATGGAGTACTGGAAGTGTTTCGACAGCCCGGCCATGCGCCCCATCATGTCTTCGACGAAAAAATTCTCCGGGCGGTCGCTGTTGATGAAGGCCAATGCCTGTACATCCTGCTGGAGATTTGTCACGATCTGTTCCGTGCGGGGCGAGAGGGTGAACTTCTTTTCTGGCGTCAGATCAATGCGCTGATTCTTGTTGACCAAGATCAGTTGGATCGCCAGGAGCAGGGCGAAACAGCCCACCGTGCCCAGGATCAGTTTAATCACGTTACGGAGGTTGGCGTTCATTTGCGGCCCCTCCACTGCCGCGCCTCGAGCGAGCGCAGCGTTAGGAAGCTAAAGAACAGGACAAAGACGGCGAAAAAGGAGACTTCCTTCGAGTCGATGAATCCTTGGGCGAAACTTTGGAAATGCGTGACCATGGAGACCTCGGCCAGCCAGCGCAGGACGCCCTGATTGGTCGCGCCGTCGTTCCAACTGAGAATCCAGAACAGGAGGGAGATGCCCAGGGCGGACAGTCCGGCGACGCCGAGGTTATCCGTCAACGAGGAAATAAAGAGGCCGCAGGCGATAAAGGCGAGGGAGATGCAAATCAGGCCGACATAGCCAGCGATGGTGATCGTCCAGTCGAACGGTTGCACGCTGTAGAGCAGGATTGGGTAGATAATCGTGAAGGACAGCATGAAGAGCGTGGCGATGCTACACGCGACGAATTTGCCCCAGAATAGTTCGCTATCGCGCATGGGGTAGGTGAGCAGCAGTTCGATGGTGCCGAGGCGTTTCTCTTCGGTGAATAAGCGGATCGTGAGAAATGGCACGGTCAACAGGACGACGAGCCGAAGATCAGTGAAGAACAATTGCCAGAAGTTGACCAAGATATTGGTGCCGAAACCATATTGGACGTAGAAGATGAGGTCCGTGTAGAAATAATAGCCGCTGAGCAGCAGAAAGACGGCGGAAATCAAATAAATAAACGGCGAGAGAAAATAGGAGCGGAGTTCCTTGATGACCACCGCCCAGAAGTTGGTGAGGGATCTAGTGCTTGCCGTCACAATTTACCTCGTGCGTATTGAGTCCTCGGGCCATCGCGTCATTGCCGATCTGTGTTTTCTTGTCTGGCTGACGGCTGAGCGCTGAGAGCTGAACGCTGACAACTCCTCTTCTCACGCCGCTTCTTGACGCTGCTCGCCGGTGCCAGTCAGGCGCACGAAGAGTTCTTCGAGGCCCAGCGTCGTTGGCATGAGTTCATGCAAAGCCCACCCACGATTGACGATGACTTGGGCAACCTCGCGAGCGATGGTCTTTTCTGGTGAGAGCACGACGAACCGATGTCCGTCGCCATCAATGTCTGAGGTCGCTTGGGGCTGCACTTCCGTGACGTTGGACAGCGCGCGTAACGCCGAGAGAATCTCCGCTTGAGGCCCCACGACACGCAGTTGGATGCGCGTTGCGCCCTGGACCTTTTCGCTGAGTCCGGCGGCGGTGTCCTCGGCGATAATGTTTCCTTTGTCGATGATGACCACGCGATGGCAGGTGAGGCCGACTTCATGCAAAACGTGACTGGAGAGCAAAACCGTGGTCTTGCCAGCCAGGCTCTTGATGAGGTCGCGCATTTCAATGACCTGGTTGGGGTCGAGACCAACGGTGGGTTCATCCAGAATGAGGACTTCCGGTTCGCACAGCAGTGCTTGCGCGAGCCCGACGCGTTGGCGGTATCCTTTTGACAGGGTGCCAATGTGGCGCTGCGCCATGTGTTCGAGCGAGCATTCGTGCAGGACCCGGTTCACTTGGCTGCGGCGTTGGGCGGCGGCGTTGCCTTTGACCCGGACACAGAAATTCAGGAAGGAGGTCACGGTCATGTCGGGGTAGAGGACGACACTCTCCGGCAAATAGCCGAGACGTTGACGCGCCTCAAGCGAAGAGGTTTCCACGTCGAGCCCCGCTACACGGACTTTTCCCTCCGTGGGAGGGAAAAAGCCGGTGAGAATCCGCATGAGTGTTGTTTTGCCAGAGCCGTTGGGGCCCAGGAGACCAACGATCTCGCCTTTCTGAACGTCGAAAGAGACATGATTGAGGGCGCAGACTTGACCATAGTATTTCGTCACATTCTGTACTTCAATCATAACGAGATCTTTTCACACGTGGTTATGGTGCTGGTGTGGCTGGTGGCGCTGGCGCCGCGGATGGGGTCGCAGGCTGCGCGGCCGTGGTCAGTTGTCTTTTGAGTTTATCGATTTCGTTGCGGAGCGCGCCTTCGGTGAGCTTATTGGTATCGCGATCATTCTTAACGGTGCCGAGGTCTCGTGATAAGGTCGTGACCTGCTCTCGGAGCGTGCCGACTTCTCCAGGCAAGATACCAGAAAGCATATTCGACGTGAGTCCGAGCCGCTCCAGCGCGAGGCCAGTGAACAGCAGCGAAATCCAGAGGACCGCCGTTCCAACGTAGCCCCAGATCACTTTCTCCAGTGGTTGCTCTTCTGGTGTGTTATGAACTGTGTTTGCCATAATCTTCCCCCTTTCTTCCCTTCGTACCGCTAAAATTTAAGTGGGCATCTAACTAGCAGAAAAAAAAATCAGGGGGAAGCGGCACGCTGCGTGGGAGAAGAATATTCTGTGAGTGGGAAAGAGAATGGAGAGGGAGCGAGCAGAGGGAAGGGGTCCCTCCGCTCCGGGTCCGTTTAGCGGGCGCTCTGGATCAAGTTATTGATCGAGAAGGCCTCGGCTGTGTTAATCGGCGTTGATTCGTTGAAGTACCACTCGTTGACCCAGTCAGTCGGCTTGGCGTAGCCTGACGGTGCGTCCCACGGGCTACCGTGCGAGGTCTGGAGATCCGCGGTCATCCCATGTGGATCGAAGGCCCATTCGTCTTCGTAGTTATACTTCGCACCTTCGATTCCGCGTGCCGGATACCCCTCGTAGGGCTTTTTGCTGTAGTCGAACATGTTGAAGAACACGCGCCACAACTCGCCACCTTGGTCGTAGGCTTCCATGAAGATCACGCCCAGTGTGTCCTTGTCGATGTACATGATGCGCTTGGAGAACGCGTATTGGCTAAACGCGGTCGGGAGTCCTTCGACTATCCACACTTTGCGTTTTTCCCAGTTGATGCCGCAGGGCATGAACGCGCGGGGACCCTTGGTGCCGTCGGAAGGCTCGCATGCGATACGCTTTCCGTAGCCACCAGCGTGCATGGGGGCGAGAATTTCTTTCTCGGCCAACAGACGGAATGTCCAGAAGCCAACTTTGGAGTTGAAGCCCCACAGCGCGTCGAGGTCATAGTCCGTGCCCCAGAAGGCGTCGGACCGGTTCGAGACGCTGATACGGCGAACGCGGCGCAGTTCAGGCAGGTACATGTAGGAGTCGTCTGGCATATCGGCGGCCATATACCGGTTACTCAGCACGCCCGCGCCCTTGAGATCGTTTGGTTCGAAGAGTGGACCGAACTGCTCGGTGTACCGCATGGCGGGGTTGTGAGGGACGACCGGCTTCGGATCGGAATAAAGACGACCGGTCCACATCATGCGACGCCAGAACCCTGAAGAATAGCGCCGCTCCATCTCGCCTTTGCTGTTAATGAGTTCGACGATCCATTCAGTGCCGACGTTGTCGGTATAGGCGGGTTTCTGCTCTTGGTTCCACATGATCTTGAAGCCGACCAGTGGGTCATTGGCGTCAATTTGCGGGAAAGGGGCTCCGGCGACGTAGTTGAAGATGTCGCGGCCATCAGCGGAAATCTTGACCTGCCCGGAGTATTTCTCCGTGGCTTCCTTGAAAGCTTTCGGCCATTCAATCTTCTTGTAGTCGATGATCTTCATCGGCATGCCGTTCGTGACATACCACTTCATGGCGGGGGTGAGGAGTTCTTCCGCACTGGCCATGTTTTCCTTGGTGATGGTGTCACCAGCCTTCACATCAGCGACTGAGCGCCCGGCTGTTCCGAGAACCAGTCCCCCTGTGGCGACAACCGCGCAGGTGGTCTTAAACCAACGAGATAGTTGCATACTGTGTGCCTCCTTTGCACGTAGTGTTTTTAGGTCCTAGTTTAATGAACGTTGACCACTTCCCCACATCACTACTTCATGTTGCGCACAGTGCCAGGAGAAGGGTCATCCTGGCAATAGCCTCGCGGGAGGTTTTTTCCCCCTCCGTCAGAGGGGGAGTATTCACGACGCGGCTTGTTCCCGCAAAATGAAGCGTGGCTTCAACATGACGATCATCACGGGTAACAGCGTGACGGTGGCAAGAAAACTGATGCCCATCCACATCGCTAAGAGCAGGCCCATCTCCGAGTTGAAGCGGATATTCGAGAAGGTCCAGAGGAGCGTGCCGAGGACCATGGTGATGGCGGTGAAGGTGACTGATTTTCCTGAGGTCGCGATGGCGAGACGCACCGCGGCGGGTAAATTGATGCCGGTGCGAAACCCTTCGACGATGCGGCTCACGATATAGAGCCCGTAATCAATGCCGAAGCCCACGCCGACCGTGACTACGGGGAGGGTATTGATGTTGATGCCGATATCGCGCGCGCCCATGTAGGCGTTGACCACGGCGTTGGCCACCAAGAGTGGCAGCAGCATGTAGATGCCCGCCATCACCGAGCGATAGGTGATGACGAGGACGATGAAAATGGTGGCGAATCCCAGGATATTGATGAGAATGTCGTTCTTGAGCAATTCTTCGTTGGCGGCCGCGAGCACGCCAATCGGGCCACCCGCGAGCCGGAGTTGCGCCCCGGTGATCGGGTTGGCGGTGATGAATTCGTTGGCCCAGGCAATGACGCGGCGGATGTTCTCGCCCTTATGATCGGTTAACAAAAAGTGGATCGGCGCCGCTCGCAGTTTCGCGTCAATGAAGCGGTTGGTGTCCTCGTATGAATTGCCGGCGAAATACGACGCGAGCAGGAGACTTACCTGACCTGGCGTCCGCGGCAGCACTTCCCACTTGGGTTCCGTGTAATTGAGCACGGCGTTGACGGTGACGAGAATATCGACGAACGAGAAGCTCGCGCCGACCGAGGGGTCGCGCTCCATGTGGCGTTGAAAGCGCTCGATGATCTTGAGGCTTTCTGGAGTCGTGACCGGCTGATTCTTTTGTCCTTCGACCACGACCATCAGTCGTTCGACCCCACCAAAGGTTTCCTGCAAGCGAGTATGCGCGGTGTTGTACTCCGAGTCGCGTGGGAGCAAAGGCGTGGCGGCGGTGGGATCACCAATTGTGAGGTTTTGCCAAAAGAAGGCGCTGACGACCACGAGGGCGATCCACCCGACGATGGTGACGGTCTTGCCAATTGGAGACAAGATCGCGTCGGTCGCGGCATAAATGATCCGTTTGAACAACCCCTGTTCGCGTTGCTCGACGACGCGAATGTCGGGTTCGCGCAGATAGTAGTAGACGATGGGATTTAGCAGCAGTTCACTGACGGTGATCGCCAAGATCCACACGGCGGCGCTGATGGCCAGCTTTTGCAGCAGGACGATGGGGACCAGCAGAATCACCAATAAGCCGAGGGCGTCGGTGACGATGCCGGAGAGCGTGGGGACGAAGAGTTCCGCGAACGAGGCGATGATCGCGGGCTCTTTTTGCCAGTCGGATTTCTTGTATTCCTCGTAATAGCGGTCGTGCATCTGCACCGAATGGCTGATGGCGCGGGCCGTGACGAAAAAGGGGATCACCAAGGTCAACGGGTCCAGACTGAAGCCGATCATCTTGATGAAGCCCAGTCCCCAAATCGCGGAGATCGCGCCGGTGATCGTGGGCCGCAACGCGCCGCGGATGTCCTGGAAATACCAATAGAGCAGCCCCCACATCAGGACGGTGGTGGCCAAGAAGATGAGAAAGACTTCGCGTGCGTAGTGATAGACCCAGCCGTAAAGCCACACCTCGCCGGCGGCGTAAATTTTCGTGTTCTCATCCTCGAAGGGCGCGATGACCGAGCCACTCACTTCATCGAACATCCGACGATGATTCAGTCGATCCTCAATGAACGTCGCTTCGAGCTTGGTGGCTTTCTCGTCGAGCGAGACCACGATGCCGTAGAGGTTCCGAGAGGAGTGGACGATCTGGCGGACCAGTTCCACCTCTTTGTCGTCCTTGGGGGGGCGAGACATGACCGGTTCGACAACTTGCATGCCGCCACTCATCATGCGCACGCGGCGATTGGTGCGATGGGCGAGGGAGTTCACCAGATCGTGATTGACCCCGTACACCTTATCGAGACGTTGCGTCATCTCGAAAATTTTGGTGAGGGTTTCCTTGGTGAAAATCGTGCCGTTTTTGACTTCCACCATCAACATGAGCGTGTTGGCGCCGCCAAACGTCTTGGCATACTGGCTGTGCATCTGGATGAACGGATGCTTTTGCGGGAGGAGTTCGTCGAACCGGGTCTCCAGATGCAACTGCGACGCGAAGACGGCGAAGATCATAGTGACGGCGATAATACCAATCAGGACCGGCTTGCGTTGGTCAATGAGTTGGCGACCGAGCTGATAGAGGTAGCCTTTTTCTGCTTCGCTCATGGGAGCCTCCTTTGCAGTTAAGAGACAGTGGCGCTCTTCCGAGGTGGGATGAACGAGGCAACGCTCGCTCTACTTTTGGGGTTTCTTGGTTGTGACTTTGGGCGTGGGTTTTTTCTTTTCCAGAAGGCCGTTGATAATGGTTTCGAGGTTTTGGGGCGTCATCTCTTTCACCAGTATCCAGCCGTCGAACACCACGCCAGGCACGGCGTCGATATGATAGCTTTCGCCGAGGGCGAGATTGCGGTCCACTTCGGTGCTGCCGTCATTCTTATCGAGGCGGCTAAGGAGCAGTTCGGGGTCGAGGCCAATCGTGTGAGCGACTTTGGCGAGGCCGTCTTTATTGGTGGTATCGAGTTGTTGCTCGAAGTGGGCGTGGAACAGTTCCTTCTGCATCTGCTCGCCGAGCCCCATTTCTTGGGCGATGACGTAGGCGCGCGCGGGCAGGCGCGATTCCTCGTGCACGAGTGGATAGCCGATGAGGCGGAGGTCCAGCCGGTCGCCATATTTTTCCTGCAACTGCGGAATGATTTCCGTCGAGAAGCGGTAGCAGGAGGGGCACAGAAAGTCCTCGAAGACTTCCATCTTCACGCGAGTGGTGACAGCGCCTTCGGGTGCGCGGCGGACAAACATGTAAGAGCCGGGCAACGAGGCATATTGGTCCATGAGATCATCAGCGGCGGAACTCCAGGAAGGGAGCAGCAGGCAGGTGAGGAGCAATAGGAACCAGTGTGGCATAGTGGGGCGGGATAATAC
>JABFSC010000153.1 GCA_013140885.1 Deltaproteobacteria bacterium
CCTCTACGGCGACGCGTTTTTGCTCGGCGTCGGCGAGCTGCCGCCTCCAGGCATTGGCCTCGGCGACGCGACTCGCCTCTAGCGTGACGCGTTTTTGCTCGGCGTCGGCGAGCTGCCGCCTCCAGGCGTTGGCCTCGGCGACTTTGCTCTCCTCTAAGGCGACGAGCTCCTGTTCGGCTTCGACGAGCTTCTGCCTCCGGGCGTTGGCCTCGGCGACTTTGCTCTCCTCCAAGGCGACGAGCTGCTGTTTCCATGCCTTGGCCTCGGCGACGCGACTCGCCTCTAGCGTGACGCGCTTCTGTTCAGCTTGGGCGAGCTGCTGCTGGAGGGTTTGCTCCTCTATCACTCGGTTTTGCTCAACCACCGTCATCTTCTGGTGAAGGGTGGTCAGTTCGGCTTCTTTTGTCCGTAAGGTTTCCTCAATGAGGAGACGTTGTCGCTCTCTTTCCTCATTGGTTTCGTAGCTCTCCAATGTCGCCTGCGCACCCGCCGAGAGGGAAATCGCACTGTCAAAAGAACCGGCGGTTCCCTCTTCAAAAGCTTGGAAAATCTCTTCCTGGGCAAAACTGACAAACTCTTTTTTGAGCCTCACATCCCCGCGCTCTCGATACAGTGCGGGATCAAGAAAAGCGAGAATCTCTTTTTCACTCGGCAGGCGTAACCCGTGTACACCCAGCGAGAGGAGCTGCTCATAGAGCGTCCGCACGGTCTCGAGCGGCTGACCGAGTAAGCGTTGGTGAGAGACAAACAGCCGCGGAAGATCGCCGCTGTTCGTCAATGCCGTCAGATTATACTTCTCCCACAGCGCGACTCCGAAATGAATCGGGAACCCATTACGAGTCCGCAATGATTGGGCGACTTGGATTGGGCTGCGGTAGATATGGACGCAAATGGGGGTTTCCAGGAATGGGCGCCACAATGGCATCAGGAGGCAGAGGCGCGGATCTTTCAACACCCACGGACGATGGGCGTCAAGATTCTGCAGGATGTTTCGGGCTTTTTGGTCAAAAGCCGCGCGCTGATCCGCCGTCAGTTTGCCCAAGTCCAAATGCGCCACCTTGTCCCAGTCCGCCCCCATCGTCTTGAGGGTCTCCTGGTGTAACGCGTACACATCATTTCGCTCCCAGAACCCCTTGGGATTATCCTGGTGAGGCGACATGAGGGTTCCTTCGGTTCCGACGTAGACACCCATCAGGTTGATGATTCTTGTCAGCGGCGACGTCCCGGATCGGTGCATTCCTAAAACGATAATTTGCATACGCCTTTCTTCCTCACGCGGTTTCTTCGCCGGCTCCCGTCCGACGATACCAGCTTTACGCCGCTGAATAGAGGTTTTCTTTTCCTTGATTTCTTTACCGACGGCTGGTACGCAGTCCCCGCCTCTTGGAGGCACCGTCGCGTCGCAGAGCGTCATTGTTCAACCACGCTGCCCACGTACAGACCTGCTCGACAAAAAATGGCGCTTCCGCACCATCATCGCCGTCTTGGCTGCGGCGATGAAACCCACGCTTTTATACTTGCCTTCTCAGGGAAGGCAATGTCCCTGACATGGAGCGCTTCACTGTCGTATTCCTGAGGGACGCCTTACTCTTCTTCCTCCTCGTCTTCGAGTTCCCCTTCGAGCGAGTCCTCGGTCTCTTCGAGCCGCACTTGCAGGGTGCTCAGTGCTTCGAAGACCGAATCCACGGCTTCGCGAAAGTCTTCTTCCATTGTCACGGTCCCGTTGGCCACACGCTCCTCGCAGTCGCGACTAATTTCGCCAATGGAGGACTTCGCGGCTTTGACGAGGCCAATCCAATATCCCATAACGGCTAATGCGTCTTCCATGATTGAGGCTCCTTTCTGAAATCAACACTGCTTGCTAGATTATCCTACCTCATCACAAATAAGGAGGCCCGTATGCGACAAGTTGCCGTGGTTGGTGCTGGCATGACGCGATTTGGAAAACATCAGGACCGCAGTATGAAAGACCTCGCCCGTGAAGCGGTCGAAAATGCCCTGCGCGCGGCGGGGATGGAACGAGAAGCAATTGAAGCGGCGGCGGTCGGGAATGCCGTTGCCGGTCTGATTACTGGCCAGGAATGTATCCGTGGCCAGGTTGTCCTGCGGGAGATGGGCATCGGTGGCATCCCCGTCATCAACACCGAGAATGCGTGCGCGAGTTCCTCGACCGCGTTTCACATCGCGTGGCTCTATGTGGCGTCGGGCATGTATGACACGGTGCTCGCCGTGGGCATGGAAAAATTGTTTCATCCCGACAAGAAGCGGACCTTTACCGCCATTGGCAGCGCGATTGACCTGGATATCGCCGACGAGTTCGCCCGCCAGATGAGCGGCGAGCAGAGTGGCGGCGCGGGCGAATCACGCAGTGTGTTCATGGACTATTACGCCAACCTCGCGCGCCAACACATGGCACGCTATGGCACCACGCGCGAGCAGTTCGCGCAAATCGCCGCGAAGAACCACACGAATGGTAGCCTCAATCCGCATGCGCAATTTCAGACGCCACGCACGGTCGCCGACATTCTCGCGGCCCCGCTGATCGCGGAACCACTCACCCGCATGATGTGCTCGCCCATTGGCGATGGCGCGGCGGCGGTCATCATCACCACCGCTGAGAAGGCGCGACAATTCACCACCAAGCCGGTCTTCGTCCGCGCGTCGATCATCGGGTCGAGCCAAGAGCACGCGGCGGATGCGCCGGGCATTGTCGAGAAAACATCACGAAAAGCCTACAGCATGGCGGGCATCAGCCCCAGTGAAGTGCAAGTGGTCGAAGTGCACGATGCCACGGCCCCAGCGGAACTCATCATCTACGAGGAACTTGGGCTGTGTGGTCCTGGTGAGGGTGGGAAAATGATTTCCGACGGTGTGACGCAGATTGGTGGTCGCGTGCCAGTGAATCCAAGTGGTGGACTCCTCGCGAAGGGGCATCCGGTGGGCGCTACTGGTGTCGCGCAGATTTCCGAGATTTTCTGGCAACTGCGAGGCGAAGCGGGGAAACGTCAAGTGGCTGGCGCGAAAGTTGGCCTGACGGAGAACGGTGGTGGCGTGCTTGGTGGCGAGAATGCCGTCGCGTCCGTGCATATTTTCACGGTGTGATGAAGCAGGGAGGCTGGAAAGACCAACGGGAATCCCAGCGCGGCACGCACGGGGGAAAATAAAGGAAAGGTCACTCGATCCCCCTCACCCTAACCCTCTCCCAGCCGGGAGAGGGAATTTCGGAGCCCACTCACTTCACGCCACTGGTCCATCCGAGAGAGGAAACCCGAACCCTGAACCCTGAAACCCGGACCCTGAAATCCCCCCCTACCGCGCCTTGAGCGTGAGCGCGTGATGCACTTTCCCCGCCTGATCGCGAATCTCCGCCGTGAGCGCACCGCTTTTGCCGTTCACTTTCACCACGCCAAAATTATAGAATCCGTTCTCCTCGTATAAGATCGTCGGATGAAAGGTGTCATCCAGGACATCAAGGTTCCCGGTGATCGCGGCGAGCGGACCACTCACGAACTCGTAAAAATCCGCAGTGCCGTTGTTATCCGGATCGTAAGAAAAAAAGCGAGCGACATGAATGTCCGTGGTCAACCAGGTCACGTTGCGTATCCGCTTCTCTTTCAGTGTCGCAACGATGGTACGCAGCTCCGTGGCGAATCCATCCGCGACCGTGCCTCCTCCCCAGCCATCATGTCCAGTGAGAATGCGACCTGTGTGGGCCGAGAGCGGCACGCCAGACACCACGAT
>JABFSC010000324.1 GCA_013140885.1 Deltaproteobacteria bacterium
TCTTTAGCACGCGCGGGTTGCCTGGGGTGACACAACCGGTGGCGGCGATTCCCGCTTTGGTCGAGCGCGGGACGCAGAGTGTGAAACGTTTCTACGAGCGACTCGAACAACGCTTGAGCGAGTCCGAATATGTGGGCGGCAATCGCTTTACCATCGCCGACATCACGGCGCTCTGCGCGGTCGATGCCGCGACCAATCGCGGGAACCTTCCTATTCCGGCAGGCAATAAGAATAGCCAACGGTGGTATGCCGCGGTGTCCGCGCGGCCGAGCGCGAAGGAATAGGCAGGAACAAAGGAATCCGGGGCATGACACACCTCACTCCTCTCGTGGTCACCGAGGAATTGCTCAATCCAGTTGGTACCCTGGCAGCGCCACGGATGCTTGCCGCTGCGTACCGTGCGGTACGCGCGGCGCTGAGAGATTCGGGTCTCTCTGAAATGACATTGGTCGGTTATACCGCCGAGTTCAAGGAAGGCGCGCGAGAGGGGGATACGGTCAACGTTGCGCTCGCCGAAGTGACCGGACTCTGGCCAGGGGACCATGCGTTTCAGGTCTTGTTCAGCAAAGGGGGCGACACCACGGGTCGCGTCGGCAAATGGCTTATGACTTTCGCCGAGAAACACGAGACGCGGCCACTTCCCTATGACATCACTCATGCCCTCGCCGATGGTCTCACTGACCGTGAACTGTGGCAGGCCGAGCCTATTGTTGCCACTGGTGATGAAGAACGTGATGTCCAGCGCATTTTGTGGCCGATTGGGCAGAGCGCGCGGGCGTACATGAAACAGCTCGACCTCGCTTTCGCCACTCACCCTGGAGTGACCTGTGTCGATGAGGTGCCCCAGCGCATCTATGCTGGCATTGCCGTCACCGTGCACCTTTCCCGTTGGCCAAGCAAAGACCAGGAAATTCGGTGCGCGCTGCACCTGCAACGTCCGTTACAGGATCAACCAAAAAGCAAACGCATGGAGTTCCCAGGCGTTCTCGTCTCTCAGGAGGGAAGTGGGACCTCCCTCCTTGGCACCTGCCGATTCACGGTTTCACGGTTGAGTTGTAATCGAGTGCCGGTATATGGGGATGGGACGAAAGAACCGAGAGGTAAGGAAAACTAAGAGGCGGATACCCTCCTGATGATTTCTTTTAGGACTGACCTCTTGATTCATTTTTCTTTTTCGCTATATATTCGCTTAATTGTTAGAGACGACCTAGCGCGAAAGGTGTGGATTATTTTCAGCGGCTCAATATCCGGCGTAACGCTAGTGATGAGGTCACAATGGCGGACAATTCTTTCTATGAGGAGGCAACTGAGCAATCGCAGGCAAAGACTGCCATTGTCACCAAATATTTCGAGGCGTGGGCGAAGGTAATCCTTCCCTCAGTAAAACAAAAAGGTAATAAAATTGCGTATCTGGACCTCTTTGCTGGACGAGGTCGATATGAAGATGAAACAAAATCTACTCCTCTTCTCATTCTTGAACAAGCGATCAAAAATCCCGATCTGCGGGATAGGCTCGTAACAATCTTCAATGATAAAGATGCGGAAAATGTACACTCCCTCCAGCGCGAAATTGATCTCCTCCCGGGAATAGAGCAGCTTCGGTATAAGCCAATAGTTCGCAATGCAGAGGTCGGGGAACAGATGGTGCGCCTGTTTGAGGAGATGAAATTGGTACCAACGCTCTTCTTTGTTGATCCTTGGGGCTATAAAGGGCTTTCGTTACGATTGATCAACTCTGTTCTCAAGGATTGGGGATGCGATGCCATTTTCTTTTTCAACTACAACCGGATCAATATGGGGCTACCAAATCGATTCGTGGAGGAGCCACTTAACGCGCTTTTCGGCGAAGAGCGAGCTTCTCAATTGCGCGCACAACTCGTGACATTAACAACTGAACAAAGAGAACTCGCTATTGTCGAAGCGATTGGGGAAGCGCTGAAAGCAATGGGAGGAACTTTTGTTCTCCCGTTTCGTTTTCGCAATGCGGCTGGAACTCGAACAAGTCATCATTTGATCTTTGTCAGCAAGCATGTTCGGGGCTACAAAATTATGAAAGACATCATGGCAAAGGAGAGTTCGAGCACCGAGCAGGGCGTTCCATCATTTGAATACAATCCCGCGCTCCGCGATCAAGGATTGCTGTTCGAACTGAGCCGCCCCTTGGATGAACTCGCGGGCATGCTTCTCCAAAATTTTGCTGGCCAGAGTCTGACGATGAAACAAATCTTTGAGCGTCATCATATTGGGCGGCGGTTTATTGAACGCAATTACAAGGATGTGCTCTTAAAGCT
Source organism: Deltaproteobacteria bacterium (assembly GCA_013140885.1). Lineage (GTDB taxonomy): Bacteria > Desulfobacterota > Binatia > Bin18 > Bin18 > JABFSC01. The sequence goes on from JABFSC010000324.1 coordinate 2,292, forward strand.
GGAGGCGGACGGGAAGATTGTTCCATATCCCCCCTCTTCGCGGCGAAGGAAAAATTCTTTCGCCGACACCGTGCAAGTCACTTTTTTCCAAAGGGGATAATCATAATGGCGAAATCATCCATAGAATGGACAGAAGCAACTTGGAATCCTCTTACCGGATGCCGTAAAGTTAGCCCAGGATGCAAGCATTGCTACGCGGAGCGGTTATCCAGCCGATTGCAGGCGATGGGACAGCCAAATTATGAGAATGGCTTCCACTTAACCTTGCAGCCCCACATGCTGCCAAGACCTTTATCCTGGAAAAAACCGCAGATGGTCTTTGTGAATTCCATGAGCGACCTTTTCCAAGAAGACGTCCCTATTAACTATATTCGAGAAGTTTTCGCTGTGATGCGTCAAGCCTCGTGGCATCAATATCAGATACTGACCAAGCGAGCGGAAAGATTGGAAGAAATCAGTCGAAAACTTGAATGGCCCGAAAATGTTTGGATGGGCGTGAGTGTTGAAAATGAGCGCTATTCCTTTCGCATCAAGCATCTGCGCAGAACGCAAGCTCACATCAAGTTTCTCTCTCTCGAACCGTTACTTGGACCACTGGAGTCCCTCAATTTAGTAGGGATCGATTGGGTTATCGTCGGGGGAGAGTCGGGACCAGGCGCCCGATCAATGCGAGAAAAGTGGGTTCTTGATATCCGAGACCAATGTCAAAAAGCCAAGGTTCCCTTTTTCTTTAAGCAGTGGGGCGGCGTCAACAAGAAACGGACTGGCCGTCTCCTTGATGGTCAGAATTGGAACGAGATGCCGATCCAGTTTCGGCCCCTACGACCCCACGCTTCTGTCCCGATCTCCGTTGCGAATAGCAGGGTTTTACGCGTGGGGCACCTCGTACGTTGACCACAGCGTTGGAGAGATTGGGAGGAAGCCGTCCAGCCCTACTGATCTCTCCCCGCTGCCCCGTCGACAGTATCTCTCACCTTCGTCCCTAACCAACCAGCCTCACGATTTACCCAATACCCTACTGTATGGGCACTGAATGCGCACGCTGTCGCACGAGCACAGGAACCGGTCGATATGGTCGTCGAGGCGAGAGAACACCCTTTACCAGGTGGAGACCACATCGTACACGGCATCACTGCGATTGAAACCTAAGTCAAAGACCGGGATTTTCGTGTCGTCGACATGGACGCATTAAGCGTCAATAAAGGCGACGCCTTCAGTCATAAGGGCACGCTTGTCGATGTGGAAGGAGGAGACTGAGGGAATCGGACGGGGAGGGTGACGGTGAATGTTGAGCCCTTTTCTGGTTCACTGATGACCGTGACCTTCCCATGCAAGAGACCCACAAGTTGCTTGACAATGGCGAGCCCCAACCCTACGCCGCCATGTTTCCGATTCGCTGAGCCATCAACTTGATGAAACTCGTTGAAAATGAAGGGGAGCTTGTCGC
>JABFSC010000177.1 GCA_013140885.1 Deltaproteobacteria bacterium
CCGAAGTGGAGCTTACTGTATCATCTGTGGTCTCACCTCTCCCCACCACTTCCACAACGCAAAGATCGCCGGATACACAATCAGCTCCAAGATGAATGACGTAAAAATGCCGCCGATCATCGGCGCGGCGATACGTTTCATGACATCCGCGCCGGTCCCTGTGCTCCACATAATGGGCAGCAACCCGATGAACATGACACCGACAGTCATCACCTTGGGGCGTAACCTCTGTACGGCCCCGGCAATCACTGCTTGTTTGATATCCTCCCAGCCGTGCATAAGCCCCTTCTCCCGCCGCTCCTGGTAGGCCAGATCGAGATAGAGCAGCATGAACATCCCTGTCTCCGCATCGACCCCCAGCAGGGCGATCAGACCGACCCACACCGCGACACTCATGTTGTAATCAAGCAGATAGAGCAGCCAAATCGCTCCCACTGCGGAGAACGGCACAGCCACCAGGATGATCAAGGTCTTGGCTACGGACTTGGTGTTGAGGTACAGCAGCAAGAAGATCAGCAAGAGGGTGAAAGGCACAACAACTTTCAAGGTTTCCTTGGCCCGGAGCTGATACTCGAACTGCCCGGCCCACAGGAGGGTATAGCCAGGAGGAAGCTGTACGCGCTCGGCCACGGCGCGCTTGGCTTCGTCCACATACCCGCCGAGATCCCGACCGACGACATCGACAAACACAAACCCGACGAGTTGCCCTAGCTCGTTGCGGATCATCGGCGGCCCTTGCGAGAAACGCAGGTCGGCGAGCTGCACGATGGGGATCTGCACCCCACTCGGAGTCGGCACCAATACGCGCTTGAGCATCTCAACATCGTCACGCAACTCGCGGGCGTAGCGCACGTTAATGGGATAACGCTCACGACCCTCTACGGTCTGCGAAATATCCTTGCCGCCGATCGCCGTTTCGATGATATCTTCGACATCACCTATGGTGAGTCCATAGCGTGCGGCCTCCTCCCGCTTAATGTGAAAGTCGAGATAGTAGCCGCCCAGGGTACGGTCGTAGTAGACACTGCGCGTGCCACGGAGAGGGGCAAGGACCGCTTCAACTTGCTGGCCGACCTGCTCGATGCCGTTTAGGTTCGGCCCCAGCACCTTCACTCCCAATACACTGCGAATGCCCGTGGCCAGCATCTCGGTGCGGGTTTGAATCGGCATCCACCAGATATTGGGCATGCCAGGCAGACGGACAGCGCGGTCCATTTCCGAGAGTAGCGAATCCCACGTGACTCCTGGCCGCCAGTCTTCCTCCGGCTTGAGCGTCACGAGGGTTTCCACCATGTTGAGCGGCGCCGGATCAGTCGGCGTCCGCGCACGCCCGATCTTGCCGAACACCCGCTCGACCTCGGGGAATTGCATGAGCATCTCCCCTTCGACCTGGAGCATGCGCCGCGCCTCGGTCGGAGAGATGCCAGGCAAGGCCGTCGGCATGTGCAGGATCGTCCCCTCATTAAGCGGGGGCATGAATTCCGAGCCCAGGCGCTGGAAGACCGGTATCGTTACTAGGACAATCAGGACTGCGGAGGCAATGACCAGCCCCGGACGGTGTAGGGCAAATTCCACCACCGGTTGGTAGAGCCGCATGAGCGGCCGGCTGATCGGGTGGTTTTCCTCGCTGTGGATCGTGCCGACGAGGATGGCGTTGACGATACGGCAGAGCCAGCGTGGCCGGAACGTGAACGGATCGAGACGGGTAAAAAGCAAGCGGAGCGCCGGGTCCAGCGTGATCGCCAACACGGCGGCGATAATCATGGAGAAGTTTTTCGTGAAGGCTAAAGGCTTGAACATACGCCCCTCCTGCGCCTCCAGCGCGAAGACGGGGATGAACGACACAGCAATAACCAGCAGGGCAAAGAAGCTCGGTCCACCCACCTCCTTGACCGCGGAGATGACTACTTCACGATAGTCCCCTTTGCGCCCGTCGGCCTGCCAGTGCTCCAGCTTCTTGTGGGTTTGCTCGACGACCACGATGGCCGCGTCCACCATGGCGCCGACGGCCACGGCAATCCCGCCCAGGGACATAATAGTGGCGGTCACTCGCATCAAGTCCATGGGGATGAACGAGAGGATGATAGCGATAGGGATGGTGATAATGGGAATAATGGTGCTGGGGATATGCCAGAGGAAAATCAGGATCACCACGCTCACGATCACCATCTCCTCGGTGAGCGTGTACCGCAGCGTGTCAATCGCCCGGACGATAAGAGCAGAGCGGTCATACGTCGGCACGATATTCACGCCTGGAGGCAACGAGGGCTTGATCTCTTCGAGTTTGGCCTTGACGGCGCGAATCACCTTGAGTGCATTTTCGCCGTAGCGCATGACGACAATCCCGCCGACCACCTCGCCCTTATCATCCAGCGTGACAATGCCGCGGCGCAAATCCGGTCCCAGCGTTACCGTTGCCAAGTCGCGGATCAGAATCGGCGTGCCGTTCCCGTTGGTGGCGACGGGAATCATCTCGATATCCGCGAGTGATGTGATGTAGCCCAGGCCACGCACCACGTGTTCGGCGCCGGCGATTTCGATCGTCCGTCCGCCGACATCGTTATTGCTCCTGCGAATGGCGTTAATCACTGTGGGCAAGGGAATGTTGTACGCAAGCATTCGGTTGGGATCGATGTTGACCTGGTACTGTTTGACAAAGCCGCCCACACTTGCAACCTCGGCCACCCCAGGCACACTCTGCAGCCAGTAGCGCAACGACCAATCTTGCAACGAGCGCAAATCCGCCAGGCTCTGCTGCCCGCTCTCATCGACTAGCGCGTACTGATAGACCCAACCGACACCGGTGGCATCGGGGCCAAGCGTCGGGGTGACCCCTTCAGGCAGCTTGCCACTGATCCCTTGCATATATTCGAGGACTCGGCTGCGGGCCCAGTAGATGTCCGTGCCGTCTTCGAAGATGACATAGACAAAGGAATCGCCGAACATCGACTGCCCACGTACCGCTTTCACCTTCGGAGCGGCAAGCAGAGAGGACACGATCGGATAGGTAATCTGATCTTCCACGAGCTGCGGACTACGGCCAGGCCACTCGCTGAAGACAATCACTTGCGGGTCGGAGAGGTCGGGAATGGCGTCAAGCGAGACGCGGAACATGGCCCGCACGCCCCACGCGGTGGCGAAGAAAACGAGGAAAAGAACGAGAAAGCGATTCCGCGCGCTATAGTCAATCAGACGGTCGATCATAGGCGAAGCCCCCAGCGGTCAGCAGCGAGCCTTCATTGACTCACACCGACGGTGAACCGTTCTCGCACCTCCGCTTGCCCCGCTCGCTGAATGCTGACGGTCACTCCCCACGGTCCAGCCATGGTGAAGCGCACCGGCGCCTCGTAGACGCCGTCTCCAGTGTGCTTCGCCGCGGTTTTATCGATCAGCATGCCCGGCATGTCCATCGTGTATTCGAGGCTGACGGCAGCATCCGTGACCGGCTTGTCCGCGCCGTCTTTGACCTGGATGCGCAGGGTGTTCTCCCCGAGCTTTGCCGTGTCAGGCGCGGTAGAGACGGTCACGGCGAGAGAACCGACCTTTTTCTCGGCGGGTTTCGCCTGCGCGGCTTGAGCGCTCATCTCCATGGGGCGGGCGCTTTCCATCTTCACGTCACCCATACCGAGCGCGCCCATCATGCCCATCATGCTGGTAGCGGATTGCAGCTTACTCTCGGAGTCGAGCAGAAAGTTGCCACTGGTCACTACCCGTTCCCCCGCAGTGAGGCCAT
>JABFSC010000494.1 GCA_013140885.1 Deltaproteobacteria bacterium
GTAGGTGCAAAGCCGCCATCGGCTGCGCTTAGAGAAAATGCAAGTTGCCCAGCTCGGGATCGGCTGTATAAAGACTGTCCTGGAGCCAGGTGCGCGTAACCTCAAATGGAGTGCACAGGGCGTACACATCCGCCGCGAGCTCAGTGCCGTCCCGCAGAGTGACGGCCGCGACGCTGCCATCGTGCATCACGACCCCGCGCACCTCGCAGTCATAGCGAATCTCGACGCCCAACGCTTCCAGCTCCCGCACCTGGGGCTCGATGAAGACCGTTTGCAGGTCACCCGGCAAGACCGACAAGAAAGGACTGGCCCCCCGGACCCAGTAACTGCTGATGCGCTTGGCGGTCATGGCGCTGAGGTCATAGGCGGGAATAGCAGACGCCTTGAGGACATTCTCTTGCGCCAGTTCGGCCACCGACTCGCTGGTGTACCATTTCCCACGAATCAGCCCGATTTGACTGACGCGGTCCAGGAACTTGGTGGCGGAAAGCGGACGGTTCATCATATCCAGCACGGAATAGAAAAACAGGATGTTATGATACCACGGCAGCAACCCATGAACCGTGTTGTGCCAGATCGCGGCCAGGCTCGACGGCCCGCGCACGGTGATCTTGCGCGGATACTCGCCTGGCAACAGGAAATGGTAGCGATCAAAATCGATGAGTCGCACGCCGAGGCGGTTCACGATGGCCCGGACATTGGGATACCATTGGGGAAACACGTGATAGCCGTGCTCCACCATTCGTCCGTTCTTGCGCTCGGCACCGGCTTTACCACCGAGTCGCTTGGCGCGTTCAAGGAGACGCACCCGCCAGCCGCGTTGCGCCAACTCACGGGCCACAACCATCCCGGCGAGGCCGCCGCCGACAATGAGAGCAGAAGGAGGTGTCATGATGATTCCTCACGCAGGTTGACGCATTGACAAAAGCCGGAGCCATCCTCTGTCGTGCGCGTTTCGCCGGCGATGGACAGCAATTCTGAGAGGCAACATGTCGTCAGTGATGTAAAGGCCGCCCGGCTTCAGCAGCGCCAGTCGGTTGATCGCGGGGCAGGATCGGCAGCACCCCGCCCCATACCATCACATCTCCCGCCGCAGGAATGCCACGATTTTCGCATTCACTTCGTGCGGACGCTCAAGATGCGGGAAATGGCCCGTGCCTGGCAGGATGACTTTTTCGAGCCCTGCGGCAAAATGCTGATCCATGCTTTCGAATGCCGCCAGCCGCCCAGGACGGTCTTTCGTCCCGTGCAACGCCAACGCGGGGACCAGCGTGGACGCGGTGGCCATTTGGTGTTGCAGCGCGGCCAAGGCCGGATCGTGGTTCGCCGGATTCATGGTGTGGCGATAGTAGGTAATTGCCGCGGTCACGACGCCCGGCTGACGAAACGTGGCCTTGACGCTTGCCATGATGTCGGGCGGAATCTCGTACTCGGGGGACGCATCCCGCCACCAGCGCTCAATGAATTCGTAGTCGTTCGCCGCCACGGCGTGTTCAGCGAAGGGCATCTGGAAGAAATACGCATGCCAGCCCCCTTTGATCATGTCATAGTCTGTGGCCAACGCCCCGAGTAAAGTGGCCGGATGCGCGGCGGCAATGGTCACAATGCGCCGCACGTGTTGCGGGGACAACACGGCGGCCCCATACGTCGCCAGCGCGCCCCAATCGTGTCCCACCACGTCGGCACTCTTCTCCCCCAGGGCCGCGATCAAGGCCACGGCATCCTGGGCTAACAGGACAGACTGATACCGTTCATCTTTCGGGCGGCCCGTCGGCGCATACCCCCGCATGAACGGGGCCACGACGCGGAACCCCGCGTCGGCGAGATCAGGGCCCAAGTATCGGTAGGTCAAGGCATTATCCGGGAATCCGTGGAGACACAGCACAAGCGGCCCGGTGCCCATTTCTAGATAATGAAACTCAATACCGTTGGCGTGGATGTGATCTTGTCGAAAGCCGTTCATGTCCCCTCCGGTTATAAGCTGTGCGCACCTTGCTTCACTCATCGCTCCCCAGGCACCTGTCTCTCGGACTTGGGCTTCTCATCACGGCGGTCCGCCTTCATTGCTGTCGCCGATGAGCGCTTATCCGCTGTGCGAGGGACGACCACTACCACGTAATCCTCCCATCGTCGCGGGTTCCCACCCCTGACGACAGGCCAGGAGCGGTATGATGCGTTCACCAAAGTGCCGAATGCCCGAAACCCATTCTGGCCAACTGAACAAGAGTCCTTCTATGTTCGGATCCGTCGCAAGGGCATCAATCTTCCGTGCCACCGTTTCGTAGGACCCGACGAGGGCGGGACACCCCATGAAGGCCATGTGCGCCGTTTCAATGTCCCCCGCGAGAAGCCCGGCGTCAGTTGTGGCAGCGTCGCGCAGTTGCTCCGTGGTTCCGTCCTTCACCGAGTCCATGCTCGCGGACCTCACCACGTTCTGAATCGCTTCAATGTCTCCTGCCGCGGCAATCGCCCGCGCGCGGTGCCAGGCGATTTCATCGGTCTCTTCGGCCACCAGATGGAACAAGGCATACGTTCCGACCTGTGTTCTCCGCGCGCTCGCTTGTTGTCGTAAATCCGCCGCAAGGGCATGTAACCGTTCGGGGGCGGTCATCGCGAAGCTATAGCCGCCAATGTGCGCCACGAATTGACGCCCCGCGCTGGACTGGCCCGCGGACACGAGTGGAATTTCATGTGCGGGCATCGGAAGACAGCGACAGTCTTCCAGGTCAAAGAACCGACTGTGGTGGGTTACACGCCCCTCTGTCCACAAGGCCCGGAGGATGTGCACGTAGTCCAGCGCATATTCATACCGCTGGGTGTAATACGCCTCTCCGCGCCAGAGGCCCATTTGCTCGTATTCGGGCTTGTTCCAGCCGGTAACGATATTGAGCGCCGCGCGGCCGCCGCTAATGTCATCCAGTGTGGCCATCATCCGCGCGACATACGCGGGATGCAGGGCCAAGATCGTCACGGTGGGAATCAACCCAATGCGGGTCGTGACTGACGCTAACGCCGACATCAAGGAGAACGACTCCAAGCAAGCGTCCCAATAGCCGGTGTCGCCACCGAAGCCGCGAAATTTCATCATCGACAAGACGAAGTCCAACCCTTGGCGTTCCGCTTCGATGGTGACCGTTTTGTTGAGTTCCCAGGTCGGCGGATACGGAGGAATGGCTTTACTGATGAGGTACCCGTTACTCCCGTTGGGCAGGAAGACTCCAAACTTCATGGCGGTGCTCCTCTCGTGGGATAGGTGTAGGTATGCCTTCTTTTTGGCGCATGGCTTGCGAAATAACAAGGGACTCTCGCCCGAGCGCTCCTTCGCCTTCACCCCTCTCAATCGACGCTCAGAACAAGATGAGATTTTCCAATTGCAGATCTTCTCCGCAGTCTTGTCCAATACCTTGCGTTGCGGACCGCGGTCCAATTCCGCTACTAAGGAAGGGGATTCCTTGCGCTGCCTGTACGAAGGTCAGACAGGGCGGCTGAGTGAGGAATGCGCGTTGAGTTGAGAGGTGAGTATGAAGCGGTTTCGGTACCAGTTGGTTGACGTCTTTACGAATCAAGCCTTTGGCGGCAATCCGCTCGCCGTGTTTCCCCAGGCGCAGGGGCTTCCTCCTCACGTCATGCAGAGCATCGCCAAAGAGCTGAACCTTTCGGAAACCACCTTTGTGCTTCCGCCGGACGACCCTCACCACGATTGCCGGGTCCGCATCTTCACGCC
>JABFSC010000499.1 GCA_013140885.1 Deltaproteobacteria bacterium
CCGATTGGCGAGGAGTTCGACGACCTCTTCGACCGTTTCCCGCGCTTTGAACGTGATCGACTCAAGTTCCAGTTTGCCGGCTTCGATTTTGGAGAAGTCGAGGATGTCATTAATAACCTGAAGGAGCGCTTCACCAGAGTGATACACGGTCTCGGCGAAGCGATGTTGCTGCGGAGTGAGACCACTGTCCAGCAGCAATTCGGCCATGCCCAGAACCCCATTCATCGGCGTGCGAATTTCGTGACTCATGTTGGCCAGGAACTGTGACTTCGCGCGATTGGCTTCTTCGGCTTGCTGAGCCAGAGAGAGCGCGCGGTTGGTGGCATGTCGGAGTTCAATTGTCCGCTGTTCCACTTGCGCCTCGAGATTCTGTTGATAATGCTCAATTTCCTGCCGCGACTGGCGCAGGCGTTCCACCATTTGGTTAAAAGCGGTGGCGAGGTCGTTAATTTCATCACGCGTCGAGATATCGACGCGGTGGTCAAGATTCCCTTCCGCGATGTCATGGGTGACCCGGACGAGATGGCCGATGGGTGCGGCAATTCTTCGTGCGAGGTACGCCGTGATGAGCAGGCTGCCGGCGATCACGCCGAGTGTGACGAGGATGGCGGACTGGAGATACTCTTTGATGATGGCAAAGAGCCCTTCAAGACTCAGCCCGACCTGGATATAGCCCAAAATTTCCGGTTCTTGCGAAGATGGGGTAGCGGACCCCAAGAAGAGGTTCTCTTCATCCGTCTTGGGCGCACTCACAACCGGGGCGACGATGTGAATATACGTCTTGCCATCTCCGGCGTTCTCCACGTCCTCGAAGCGAATGGTGGACTGTCCGAGGAATTCAGGTTTGAGGGCAGGGATCTGGAGCGAGGGATTCGCGGTGTGTTGGGCCAAGAACTGGCCCTGTTTGCTCAGGATAGAGGTATACGCCACGTCCGCATCGACACCGAGGCTATCAAGGACGTGGGTGAGGGCCTCCTCGTTCTCGGTATAGAGGGCATATTCACTATTCTGCGCCATAATGGCCGCGATCGTGATCCCACGATGGGCAAGCGCACCATAGTTGTTGGCCATTTCCCGCAACACACTAAAGAACGAGATCAGAGAAACCGTCAGTAAAATGACCGTGGTCGTGAGGATATTGAACTTCGAGGTGAGGCTCAACCGTCGTTGTGTTCGCATGACTTCAGGACTTCCTATGGGAATACTTGTCGGGCACCTTCAAGTATGGAGGGAGTGAAGTCAACTTTCATGCGCCGTGCCGTCTTGAGATTGACCGAATACGTCATCTTTCGTGGGGGAACAGGCGGGATCGATCCGGCTCTGGTTCCCTGGAGCACCTTGATGGCGATTTCTCCACATTGGATCCCCAAGTCTGTATAGTCCCGATCCAAGGCATACAAGGCGCCCGCTTTTGTCCAAGAAGAGGAAAGGCCAGCAAAGGGAATCCGGTTGCGGAAGGAGAAGAGGAGAATAGGCTCTGCCGTTTGCGGAGACAAGACGGTCCGATCGGTCAGTCCCCACAACACCTCGGCCTTGTTCGCGAGACCAGCGAGCGCTTTCGGGAGGGCACGGGAATCCTTGACTGGATGCGCGAGCACTGTCAGTCCCAGGGTCTGTGCTACTCTGCGCGCCTCTTCAATCCGTGCATTGTTTTCTGTTGGGTTGTAGAGCACGCCGACCGTTTTCCGATCCGGCAAAAACTGCTGGAGTTGGTGTAACTGAGTTTCCACCGAGAAATCAATGGTGACACCAGTCGCGTTTGGCGCGTTCCGCAGCTCGAGGTCATTGGCCGCCAGACAGGCCAGCACGGGGATGTGGCCGACGGCGCCGAGAATCCGCTGTGTCGCTGGCGGACCGACCGTGACAAACAACCGCACGGCCTCTTGCTTGGCATTGGCGAGAGACTCCTCGATTCGCGGCGAATCAGTGAGGAGCGAATACGTGAGGAGTGGGCCCTCAATGCGCTGCTGATCGAGATGGTGACGGAAACTCATGACAACCTCTTGATACGGGGCGGAATCGTGACTGGTGATGAGCATAATCGGTGGAGGCTCCGCTGCATCTGTCGTGTGGTGTCCATTGGGGATCCCCAATACGAACGCGAGCAAGAGCGTCGTTACCAAGGCGCCGAAGTGAGTGAGTCGAGGCATGGAAAAGGAAACCTATAGGGAGAGCGGACGAGCGGACGCCGCCAATGGAAGGGAGGCCCGTGCGTGAGAACCTCTCATCTTTCTGACCCCACGGTTAAAAAAGAAGGAAGAAACGTATGGGCGCTATTCATAAAGACTCTCTTTTTTCGCTTCGTGATGATTGCTCTGAAAGCAGTCACCTTTGCTTCCAGAGGGACTATCGGGTGGTGAAGGAAAAAATTTACCTCAATACCAGGAGGGGCGAGTTTACGGGGTACGATCAATGCCTTATGGCTTATGAATTTCCCTCTTATGATATCGGCGAGTGAGAAGACTGGAGGTGTGAGGATGGCGAGCGAAACGAAGCCCTCTTTGTTCGGAACAAAGAGGGCTTCGTGAGGAGCGGTAGGAAAGTGGAGGGAGCTAGCGGCCTTGAGATGACTTCATCTGAATAACGCTCGTGCGATCACCATCCGGTGCACCTCCGATGGTCCTTCGCCGATGCGTCGGACACGGGCTTCGCGATACCACCGTTCCAGCGGAAACTCCTTGGTAACGCCGTAGCCGCCGTGAATCTGTACCGCGTTATCAATCACACGCCCCAACATCTCACTCGAATAGAGCTTGGCGACCGAGGCTTCGACGCGCGCATCTTCGCCACGATCAGCTTTCCACGCGCCATCCCAGATCAGATAGCGTGTGGCGCGCAGCTCGACTTCCGCGTCGGCGAGCATCCACTGAATGGCTTGGCGTTGACTCAGCGGCACTCCGAATGTCGAGCGCTGCTTGGCGTGGGCGATGGCCAGTCGATGCGCCGCGCGGGCGACGCCCAGGTTACACGCGGAGTACGGGAAGCGTTGCTTGGTGAGCAAGTCCATGCACAAGTCGAGTCCATCACCTTCCTTGCCAATCATATTGGCGGCGGGTACGCGACAATCCTCGAAGGAGACCTCGTTGGGCAACGAGACCGTGCGAATGGTGCGAAACGGCCGCGCGGTGAAGCCCGGCGTGCCGTGGTCGATGATGAAGCAGCTAATGCCCTTGCGCCCTTTCGTGGGATCGGTGCGGACAAAGACCACGCCCCAGTTGGCGTCATGCGCATGCGAGATGAAAATTTTGGTGCCGTTGAGGACCCAGGTATCGCCATCACGCACCGCGCGGCACTGAATGGCACCGGCGGGGTCCGAGCCGCCACCGGGTTCGGTAATGGCGAAGAACGTGTACGACCCCGCGCGCAAGGTCGGGACCGCGTACTTCTGAATTTGTTCTTCCGTACCGCCGTAGATCACGGGCGGAGGATAGCGGCCGAACACGCCACAGCCTGGGTTATACAGCCCCATGCGATGCTGTGACATTTCTTCGAGAATGACCGACATGCCGAAAGTATTGACGCCGCCACCGCCGTATTTCTCTGGAGCAGCCAAGCTCCAGAGTCCAGCGGCCTTGGTTTTAGCGACAATGCGATGGTAATCCTCTTCCGCCACATCTTCGGCGTCGGGATCCACACGTTTTTCCGCCGGAATGATTTCCTCATGCACGATCCGGCGTACCTGATCGCGCAACAGTTCAAGTTCCGGGGAGAGCGTAAA
>JABFSC010000196.1 GCA_013140885.1 Deltaproteobacteria bacterium
TCCTTATACTTCAAGTTGAAATCGTCCCTCTTCATAGTCGCTGCATGCCAGTGAGTCCAGCCGGTCGATGTGCTATAGAATCGCGCAGGAGACTTGCATGGGGAGTGAATTTTGGTTCGAAGTTGGCCTTATTTTTCTGCTCATTGTGGCGAATGGCTTTTTTTCCGGGTCGGAAATCGCCATTATTTCGGTCCGTCGCAGCCGCATTGACCAACTGATCGAGGAAGGAAAAAAATCGGCGCAGCTCGTCGCGCACCTCAAGGATGACTCCGATCGCTTCCTGGCCACAGTCCAGATCGGGGTCACGCTGGTCAGCTCCTTCGCCTCCGCGCTGGGTGGTGCGTCAGCCATTGAATTTCTGCGTCCCGTTTTTCATCAGAGCAATAGTGTCTTTCTCCAAGTCTGGGGAGAGGCCATCGCCCTGGGACTCGTCGTCACCGTCATCTCGTACCTCTCGCTCGTGATCGGCGAACTCGTGCCCAAGTCCTTGGCTTTGCGGTATCCAGAAGAAGTCGCGCTCGCGGTTGCCCGCCCACTGGACATCCTCTCGCGCACATTCTCCTGGATGGTCAAAATCCTCACCGCGTCCTCGAATGTCCTCTTGTTCTTCACCGGCACGGGCACCAAATCGACCGAAACGCTCGTCTCGGAAGAAGAGGTGAAATACCTCATCAGCGAGGGGGCGGAACGCGGGGTATTCGATGACACGGAAAAGGAGTTCATTCACAGCATATTTGATTTCGCGGACACATCGGTGCGCGAGGTACTGACCCCACGGACGGAGATTCACGCGCTGGAGATCGAGACGACGACGACCCAAGCCTTGCACGAGATGGTGGAAAGTGGGTTTTCACGCATGCCGGTGTACGAGGAAGACCTCGACCATATTCTCGGCATCGTCCACATCAAGGAACTGCTACGGGCACGGGAACATGGCGAGGCGGAAGTCCTGCGCAACTTTCTGCATCCAGCGCATTTCGTGCCCGACTCGATGCAGATCAGCCATCTGTTGCGCGAACTGCAAGTGCGTCGCGCGCACCTGGCGGTGGTCATCAACGAATTTGGCACCGTCATCGGCATCGCCACCATTGAAGACATCATGGAAGAGATCGTCGGCGAGATTCGCGATGAGTACGATGAGGATGAAGAGCAGCCGGTGCAAGAAATCTCGGAAGGTGTGCTGCTGGTTGAAGGCGGTGTCGCGATCAGCGATCTCGCGGAAGAACACGAACTACCGCTGGAAGAGACAGCGGCCTACCGCACGCTAGCGGGTTTCATCCTCGCGCGGCTCGAACGCATCCCCCGCGGACGCGAGACCATCGTGCACAAAGGGTACCGGTTCACAATCGTCGAAATGGACGGACGGCGGATCGCGAAGGTCAGGGTTGAAAAAATCGAGCCCTCTCAGCCCCTACCAACCCATCCAGAAATCGGGCAACCAGAAAAAGCGTAAGCATAAACGCTCAGCGGGTTTGCCAAGCAAAATCGTCATCACATTGAGATACCCCTCACCCTGACCTTCTCCCATCCGGGAGAGGGAACCTGGAAGCGCTCTCCCTGCTATTACCAAACGCTCATTCTTCACCCCACCTCCAAACTGCCCCCAACTCCGAACTCCGAACTGCCCTCGACTCCGAACTCTTCTCCGGTGGTTGACCATTCGCGCCGTTTCGGACTATGAACACCTGTCCGCGCTCTTCAATCGCTACCAACCATAAGGAGGGATCTCATCATGGCAGAGGTCACAAAGGATAAGCTCCTCAAGATGTATCGCACGATGCAGACCATTCGCCACTTCGAGGAACGGCTCCGCGATCTGTTCAAGGAAGGCAAAGTGCCGGGTTTTGTGCATGTCTCCATCGGTGAGGAAGCATCGGCGACCGGCGCCTGCGCCGCGCTGACCGATAGCGACTACATTACCAGCACGCACCGTGGCCACGGCCACCTCCTCGCCAAGGGTGGCAGACTCAAACCGATGATGGCCGAACTCTTTGGCCGCAAGACCGGCTATTGCAAAGGCAAAGGCGGCTCCATGCACATCGCCGACTTCAGCATCGGCATCCTCGGCGCCAACGGCATCGTCGGCGCGGGCCTGCCCATCGCCACCGGCGCGGGCCTCGCGGCGAAAATGAGAAAGAGCGGCCAGGTCGCCCTCTGCTTCTTTGGTGACGGCGCGTCCAACGAAGGCACGTTCCATGAATCCCTCAACATCGCGTCCTCCTGGAAACTCCCGGTGGTCTATGTCTGCGAGAATAACCTCTACGGCGAGTTCACCGCCGGCAAAGATGTCACCTCGGTCAAGGACATCGCCGACCGCGCGCGTGGACACGACATGCCCGGCATCATCATTAACGGCAATGACGTAGTCGAAGTCTATGAAACCGTCACGGAAGCCGTGGCCCGCGCGCGCCGTGGAGAAGGACCGACGTTGATCGAGTGCAAGACCTATCGCTGGGAAGGACACGTGGTCGGCGAAGAAGGATTTCTCGGCAAGAAGTCCTACCGCCCAGCGGAAGAAATCGCCGAGTGGAAGAAACGTTGTCCTCTCATCTCGTTCGAGAATCGCTATACCGCGAACGGCATGTTCAACGCCGCCCAACTCGACGCGATCAAAGTCGAGGTCAAACGCGAAGTCGATGAAGCGGTCCAATACGCGATTGATAGCCCACTGCCCGCGCCGGAAGACGCGCTAGAGGATATGTTTTCAGTAGCATAGGACAGGGGCCGAAAGACAGGGGACAGGTGTCAGGGGTCAGGGATCGGGGGGAAAACAACGAGCGACTCCGCTCTGCTGAAACCGTTCCCCGACCCCTGAACCCCGTCCCCTATTTTCAGTATTACGAGGAGAAAAATCATGGCTGACATTTCATACATTCGAGCGATTCACGACGCATTACAGGAAGAACTCCGTCTCGATCCGCTCACGTTTGTGATGGGATTGGACGTATGGGTCGGTGCCTTCGGCGCGACCAACGGATTGATTGATGAGTTCGGAGCCGAACGGATCCGCAATGCGCCGATTTCCGAGGCTGGCTATGC
The DNA here is from genome assembly GCA_013140885.1 of Deltaproteobacteria bacterium. Taxonomy (GTDB): domain Bacteria; phylum Desulfobacterota; class Binatia; order Bin18; family Bin18; genus JABFSC01. The sequence continues at coordinate 3,040 of JABFSC010000196.1, forward strand.
GGGCGCCGGTGTCGGCGCGGCGATGGCCGGGATGCGGCCCATCGTGGAAATTGAGTTCGCCAGCTTCTTCTATTGCTGTTGGGACCAGGTGTGTAACCAAGCGGCGAAGTTGCGCTACATGTCAGGCGGACAAGCGGATATTCCCATCACCTTCCGTGCCGCGTATGGCGCGACTGGCCAAGCGGCGGCGCAGCATTCCGAAACGGTCTATGCGCAGTTCATGAGCGTGCCGGGATTGAAGATCGTCGCCCCGTCGGACCCCGCCGACATGAAAGGCTTATTGAAAAGCGCCATCCGCGATAACAATCCCGTGCTCGTCTTCGAGCACATGGGGCTTGGTCGCTTACGAGGCCCCGTGCCTGATGGCGATCATCTGGTCCCCATTGGCAAAGGCGCCGTGAAACGAGAAGGCAAGGACCTCACCATAGTGGCGATCGGGCTCATGGTGTCGAAAGCGCTGGCCGCCGCCAAAACACTGGAGCAGGAAGGTATATCCGTCGAAGTGGTTGACCCGCGCTCGCTCGTGCCGCTCGACGAGGACATCATTCTCAATTCCGTGGCCAAGACGCACAAAGTGCTGGTCGTGGACGAAGGTCACCTACGTGGCGGCGCGGCGGCGGAAATCGCGGCGGTGATCGCGGACAAAGGATTCGACCTACTCGACGGCCCCATCAAA
>JABFSC010000787.1 GCA_013140885.1 Deltaproteobacteria bacterium
GCTCGGCACGCCGCAAGACATCGCGTATGCGCATCTCTATCTCGCTTCTGACGAAGCGGCGTATGTGACTGGGCAAGTGTTGAGTCCGAATGGGGGGTATGTGATGTGAAGGGTTGAATACGCCCCTTTTTCGAGGGCTCGTGCCGCGTGCTCACTTGACCACCCTTTCCCCGGCGCGTACTTTCAGTCACCGTAAGAGAGGAGTCTTTTTGTGACTATGCTAACAGCCCCATCTCGCTATTTCACGCAGGACCACGAAATCTTTCGCGAACAGGTCCGCACCTTTGTGCAGAAAGAAATTAGCCCGCATATCGACCAATGGGAACAAGAGGAACTGTTTCCCAAGTCGCTCTACCGCCGCATGGGCGAGTTGGGGTTTCTCGGCATTCGCTATCCAGAAAAATACGGCGGCAGTGGCGAGGATATTTGGATGACCTTGGTCCTGTGTGAAGAACTCTGTCGCTGTCGCGCTTGGGGCCTGCCCATGAGTGTGCTGGTCCATACGGACATGTCATCCACGCACATCGCGCGGTATGGTAATGACGAACAGCGGCAACAGTATCTCGTGCCGATGATTACCGGTGAAAAGGTATGTGCCATTGCGGTGTCTGAGCCGGCGGCGGGTTCCGATGTCGGCGGCATTCAGACGACCGCGGTGAAGGATGGTGACTCTTACGTCATCAATGGCGCGAAAATTTTCATCACCAATTCCGTTCATGCCGATGTCTTCTGCGTGGCCGCCAAGACCATCAAGGACGCCGGACATCGTGGCATTTCGATGTTTATCGTCGAGCGTGAGACTCCCGGATTCCAGCTCGTCAAGAAACTCAAGAAGCTCGGCAATAATACCTCCGATACCGGAGAGTTGTTGTTCGAGGAGGTGCGGATCCCACGCCGGAACTTGATTGGTGAGGAAGGGAAGGGGTTCTACTACATCATGGGGAACTTCCAGGATGAACGCTTGATCGCCGCGAGCATGGCGGTTAGCGCCTCGCAACAAGCGTTCGAGGATACCCTGCGCTACGTGCGCGAACGCAAAACCTTTGGCAAGCGTGTGATCGATCATCAGGCGGTGGGGCATCGGTTAGCGGACCTCGCCACCGAACTCGAAGCCGCGCGGCAGCTCACGTATTACGCGGCGGATGCCCTACAACGAGGCGGGGACGCGAGCACGGAAGTGTCGATGGCCAAGCTGTTCGCGTCGGAAATGGCCAATCGGCTGGCGTATCACTGTTTGCAATTACATGGCGGATACGGTTATATGCAGGAGTTCCCCATTGAGCGGTTCTTCCGGGACATACGGCTGAGCCCAATTGGAGGGGGAACATCGGAAGTCATGCGCGACATTATCGCGCGTCGTGGTTTGGATCGGGATTAGTCTAAGAGTCTAGGAGTCTTGGGAGTCGGAGAGTCGGGAAGTTCGCTAGCTACAGCGACGCCTAGACTCCTAGACTCTTAGACTGATTCGTGGTGGTTTGGATGTGGTGTGGTGGTGGCCCTCAGGCTCTGAGGAGCGGAGGTGGTGGTGTGGGGAGGATGAGCACATGGCCAGTGTGTTGGAGGTCGAAGTCCCGCAAGAGGTGTTCCGTCGTCGTATTCAGCCGTTTGGGATCGCGCTCGCCGAAGTGTCGTGGCGCATCAAGATGTTTACCCACGATGGGGTGATCCTGGCGGCCCTGCAGTTGGAAGAACCCAATCTGATTGTCGCGCTCTCGTTTTGGCCGCATGCCGACATCGCGCGGCGTCTGTTCAAAGGCAATTTCGAAATTAGTCTGGTGGCTCCCGGTGTCCAAGATAATCGGGTGCGGATGGACGTCGCGTTGGATGCCACGACCATTGAGGAACTCTTTGTCGCGGCGGAACTCATTAACGCCCACCCGAACCGCGCGAGCGCGCGACGGGCGGAAAAACATTTCCTTGAGTTCCTCACCGCGAGTTTCCCGGAGACGCATGTGGTCTGGGCGGCGACGCATCGCTGGCGTGTTCGCCGCCGGCGAACGGAAGCCTCGATGCCTGTACGGGTGGGATAGTGGCGCTTTCCATTCTTCATTCTTCTTCACCCTTCACTCTTCACGCTTCATTGCGTATAGTGGCTGCCCGCATCGGTCCTCTAGCGCTAACTGCCTATGCCGCCGTCTGTTTTTCCGCTTCCCGCGCGGGCGTGGGGGAGGGGGTGTTGTGAAAAGTCGCGGGACTTGGCGCGGAAAACCGCGCTTCCAGGGTCTCCATCGCCGACCGGCGATGCTGGGGTGAAAGATGGGCATACCGCAAGGTCATCTCGATGCTCTTATGCCCCATCAGTTCTTGTGTGGTTTTCAGATCGACTCCGGCCATCGTTAAACGACTGGCGAACGTATGCCGCAAGACATGCAAGCCAAGCGATCCGATTCCCGCCGCTTGGCAAGCGGCGCGGAACTGTCCGCCCAAGGTGTTCCGTGACCAAGGAAGCCCCAGGGCGTTGACCAGGACCGTGGCCGCCGATCCGCTCGCGGTTAAGGCGTCTTGGAGGACGGCTCTCAGGCGGGGGCCTATCGGCAAGGTGCGACTCTCCCCATTTTTGGCATAGCAGGCCGCGACGCTCACCGTGCCATCATTCATGTCCACATCTTCCAAGCGTAGCGAGATGAGTTCTTGCCGTCGAAAGCCTGTCAACAATCCCACGTGCACGACACGTCGGAGGGCCGGGGAACAGACGGCCAGAAGCCGGACTTCTTCGTCTTCACTCAAGAAACGAATCTTCTGCCGAGGATTCTGCAACAGCTTGACGCTGGCCCCTGGATGTTCGCTCAGTTTCCCCCATGCCTTGGCCTTCGCGAAGATCGACTTGAGGGTCAAGAGTTCGGTGTTGATCGTCCCCGGCGCTTTCCCGGCTTCCTTGCGGGTCCGCTTCCACTGCTCAAAATTCCAGGGGGTGACTTCGTTCAGTCGCTTCGTTGGGCCAACGAAGGCCGTGAACCGGGCCAGGGTGCGTTGTGCCCGATGCACGGTGAGCGGTTTGCAGTTCGCGTGCGCCCAGGTGAGATAGTCGTCCGCGAAGGTATCCAGCCGGGGACTCTTCCGCGCCTTGGCGGGATTCAGCCGGGTTTCCAGCACCGCCGCTTTCTTGCGGGCGAGTTCTTCTTTCGCCACACTGCGGGGCACCGGACCGAATGAGCCGACGTAACGTGCCCCGTGGTGCACGAAGTCGTAGTACCAGGACTTGCCGCGTAGGTAGATGCCCATAGGTTATGCCTCCTTGTGTCGGGGGATGAACGAGAAAAGGGGGGGGGACGCTCGCCCCCCTGCGAAGAGCCAGGAGCGGAAAAGACGACAGTCTCTCTTGTTGTGATGTAGACGAAGGGCGAGAGCCATAACCGCTCAGGAGCAGTCAAGAAAGCAATCCCCCCATGAGGAAATTTCCTCATGGGGGACGCGATGAGCTATTTCTTTTTTGATGTCGGATTCACTTCGGCGGCATCGACAGCCAGAGGGTTGTCAGCGGCAAACTTTTGCAAACCGAGATTTATGATGGGGACAATGGCGGCTGGTAATGTTTGTCCACTCGCCTGGTCTCCGATGTTGGTTGCCCCAATGCCGAACTCGACATAAATCCCCCAAGTTCCCTCATGCAAGTCTTTTTTTCTAATAAGGGCCTCGGCAACTTCCTTAAATGAAAAACGTACCGATTCACTTCTGCCATTTTAAGCCTCCCCCCTGATGTTCCTCTGAACTCC